>MVQZ01000076.1 GCA_002067565.1 Methanobacterium sp. PtaU1.Bin242
TCGCTTTAAAACCTCATCTAAACCGATTTATAGCAGGTAGAAATTTTTATCAGAGAAAGAAAATAGAAGTGGCTTTTGTTGCAAAAAAGGAGTTTAGTGAGGAAGGTGAAGAGACAATAATTAAAGAAGCTTTCCAAAGAGATGAGACGCTTTGGTCAATAGCTTCAAGATTAAATAGAGAGATCAAAACAGTTAAAACAGAAGATACTGATGATACCACAGATTTACTTAATATGTTTGCCCGTTTTCCCAAGCCAATAGTTCATCTAATGGTTAGTTTTTTAGACTTTCTAAATTATATCGGTAAATATCCTGAAGATATCTATAAGGAAGATCCCATGCATGCCAGTGTAGTTGTAACAAATCTGGGAAGCATTGGACTGAGAACAGTACCCTATCATCATTTATATGATCGAGGAACCTGTTCTGTTTTCGTCTGTCTGGGAGAAATCCACAAAGACAAAGTTAAAGATGATAAAACCGGGGAATTGGTTAGTAAAGATTTTGTTGAAATTTCTGTCACTGTAGATGAACGTATTAGCGATGGATTTTATTATATAGGGGCTATGGAAAAATTTAATGAAATTTTAAACAACCCCGAACTACTGGAAGAAAAATTAGAACATTTCCCTATCGATCAATAATAATAATTATAAAAAAAACAAGGATTGTAATTTTATGGAGATTTCAGATTTAATAAGGGAAGCAGAAGATAAAATAAATTATAATCGGCCATGGACTAAATTTTATAATGAAAACACACCTACCAATCTTCTCTATCCTGATAAAACTATTTATGAAATGTTATTAGAGACAGCAGGAGATAATCCTGATGATGTTGCCCTGATATTTATGGGAACTAAGATTAAATTTAAAGAACTTATCTATGAGGTAGATAATTGTGCTAAGGCATTATTAGAGATGGGAGTAACTAAAAATGATGCAGTTACTGTTTGCATGCCCAACACACCCCATGCGGTTATCATGTTCTATGCCATTAATAAAGTGGGTGCCATTGCCAATATGATTCATCCATTATCTGCACCGAAAGAAATTGAGTTCTACCTGAAACTGGTTGATAGTAAATTCATTTTAATCGGAGATTTTGTGTATATGAACCTGAAAAAGGTTCAACAAAATCTGGATCTAAATAAGGTAATAATAGCTAAAATCAGCGACTACTTAAGCAAAATGATGTCCATGGGTTTTTGGGCTATTGAAGGTCATAAAATTCCAAAAGTTCAATACAAAGATGATAAATTGCTTATTTCATGGAAAAATTTCATGAAATTTGGTTATAAATCTAATAAAGTTTCAGGAAGTGAAATGAAAAGTGAGGATGGTGCAGTAGTTCTCTATACTGGGGGGACAACAGGAACTCCTAAAGGAGTTTTATTATCAAATTATAATTTCAACGCCCTGGTTGTGCAGAGTATAGCATTTTTAAATGTTGAAAACAGTTCAGAAATTGAAAAAGATAAAATAATGTGCATTCTCCCCATATTCCATGGTTTTGGACTGGCCATATGCGTCCATCTTCCCATGTGTTTAGGATTTACTGCAATTTTAATTCCCAAATTCAATGCAGACATCTTCGCCGACCACTTTGCCAAATTTAGACCACAGTATGTAGCAGGAGTGCCCACCCTATTTGAAGCACTGCTTAGAAGTAAAAAAATGAAAAAATCTGATTTCAGCTGCTTAAAAGGTGTCTATGCTGGTGGAGACTCAGTTCCCCCTGAATTAAAAATGGAATTCAATGAATTCATTGCCAAAAGAGGTGGTAATGTAATTATGCAGGAGGGGTATGGTTTAACAGAAACTGTCACTGCTAATTGCGTAAATCCTAATAATGGGGATAAGTTGGACAGTATGGGTATTCCGCTGCCGGATATGCTGTTTAAAATCGTTAAGGTGGGCACTACCGAAGAACTTCCTCCTGGTGAAGATGGGGAAATATGTATCAGCGGCCCCACACTCATGTTAAAATATTATAATAATCCAGAAGAAACGGATAGAGTATTAAAAATCCATTCTGATGAATTAAAATGGTGCCATACAGGTGATTTAGGCCATATGGACGAAGATGGATTTTTCCATTTCAAATCAAGAATCAAACGCATGATTAAAAGCTCTGGTTACTCAGTTTTTCCCACCCAAATTGAAAATGTTATAAATAAACACGAGGCGGTTTCCCTATCCTGTGTGATTGGCATTCCAGATGAATACCAGATTGAAAAAATCAAAGCATTTATCACGTTAAAAAATGGCCATCATGATCTAGATGTGGTTAAAAAGGAAATTATGGATTTATGCCGGGAGTATCTTGCTATATGGAGTGTTCCCCGGGAAATAGAGATCAGAGAGGAACTACCCCTAACCCGTATCGGTAAAGTTGACTGGATGAAGCTAAAACAGGAGTATGGTGAATCAGTTTAATACCACGATTTAAGGGATAAAAAAAAGTTTATCATGGGGTGGGAATTAAAAACTCAGCCACACCATATCCTATTTTACCATCCCAACAGTATCTCGAAAGAGTTTCTATTAAAACCATCCTCTCATCAACCGGGATCATCCCAAATCTAATAACTTGGCCTTCTACTTCATAGTGGGAGCCATTTTTATCAAATAATACCATTGAAAACTGGGAAGGAATCCCCTTATTAAATTCCACATTTATATTTGATTTTACCAGTGTTTCATTAACTGAACCGGTATAGAAATATCCTGCATCCACATCCCCTTTATCAGTGGAGAGTTTAGTTATATTAAATGCTTCATCAATAGAAAATGCGCTGTTAATCCACATCCACATCTTCGGAGACCCCCACTGCCTTACACCACGGCTTAAATCTCTTTCACCCAATCCATTAATCTTAAAAACTTCATCGTCTATTTCAATTGTTCCAACAGCCTTTCCAAACTGTTCATAATGCTCAGATGCCACTTGATATGACATTTCTGCCTG
>MVQZ01000077.1 GCA_002067565.1 Methanobacterium sp. PtaU1.Bin242
TTATATAACAATAGTTATACAATTACTCTGCGTAGTATTATAACAATAGTTATATAAGTGGAGTTATATAAAATAAAAGGTGAAACAATGGTAAAAATACCAGAATTAAATAGAGGAATTGCTAACGATATAACCGAAACCATTGGGAATACACCCCTGGTTAAGTTAAACAGAATAAGTAAAGGTTTAGATGCAGAAATTTTAGTGAAACTCGAATCATTCAACCCCATAAGCAGTGTTAAAGACAGAATTGGAGTAGCTCTAATTGAACATGGGGAAGAAATAGGAGCCATAAAACCGGATTCAGTTTTAATAGAACCTACCAGCGGGAACACCGGAATTGCCCTGGCATTTGTAGCCGCAGCACGAGGATACCGATTAATACTCACCATTCCCGATACCATGTCCATTGAAAGAAGGAAACTTCTGGCCACCTTCGGTGCGGAAATAGTCTTAACACCAGGAGCAGATGGAATGCCTGGTGCAGTAGCCAAAGCCGAAAAACTGACTGCAGAAATACCAAACGCAGTAATGCCTCAGCAGTTCAAAAACCCGGCCAATCCGAAAATCCATAGGGAAACCACTGCCCAGGAAATCTGGAGAGACACCGATGGAAAAGTGGATATTGTTGTAGGTGGAGTAGGCACTGGTGGAACCATCACCGGTCTCGCACAAGCTTTAAAGGAAAAAAACCCGGAAATTAAAGCAATAGCAGTCGAACCAGCAACATCGCCTGTTTTATCTGGAGGAGAAAAAGGACCTCACAAAATACAGGGAATTGGCGCAGGATTTGTGCCCGAAGTATACGATGCCGACCTTATTGATGAAGTTATTCCCATCAAAGACGAAGATGCCGGAGCATACCTATTAAAACTGGCCAGGGAAGAAGGAATTCTGGCAGGTATTTCATCCGGAGCAGCCACCAGAGCAGCAGTGGAACTGGCCCAGCGCGAAGAAAACAAAGGCAAACAGATAGTGGTTATACTCCCTGATACCGGTGAACGGTACCTGAGTGTAGAATGGGTTTTCGAAGAAATTTACAAAACCTATGAAGACACAATCCCTCAAATATAAATTAGAATGTCTAAAGAAAGCAGATAAGCCATTCAATACTTCGGTGTTGAATGTTATTTATATTTTCTTTAAAACCCAGTCTGATTTAGAATTTTAACTCAAACAGGAGGAAGAATAATAATGTTTGAAAGGATAAGAGAAGATTTGGAAATGGTACGTATGCGGGACCCTGCTGCCCGGAGCACTCTGGAAATATTCTTCTGCTATCCGGGGTTACACGCCATCTGGTGGCACCGACTGGCCAGCTGGTTCTGGAACCACAAACTATTATTTTTAGGCCGATTCACATCAGCCATCAGCCGCCTGTTAACCGGCATTGAAATACACCCCGGTGCCACCATTGGTCGAAGGGTGTTTATAGATCATGGAATGGGAGTGGTTATTGGTGAAACCGCAGAAGTGGGGGATGATGTACTGATTTACCAGGGCGTGGTCCTGGGGGGTACCAGTCTGGAGAAGACAAAAAGACACCCCACCGTGGGTAGTGGTGTGGTCATAGGTTCGGGAGCTAAGATCATTGGTAACATTAAAATTGGAGACGCATCTAAGATTGGTGCTGGATCAGTAGTCCTAAAATCCGTACCCTCAGGTTCAACCTGCGTGGGTATACCTGGAAGGGTGGTTCAGGAACAGCGTAAATGCGCCATTGACCTAAATCACGGAGAATTACCGGATCCAGTGGCCGAAGTTATCACCCTGCTTTTAAAACGTCAGAATGAAATGGAAGCCCAGATCAAAGAACTGGGAATTACATCTCAAGTAATGAAAGCTAATGGTTTATTAAATCGGAAAACTGAGATGGAAGAAATTTTCTCAGAAGGAGCAGGGATATAAGAATATCACTAAATTTACATAGATTTATATTAAGAATCACCATTATCATAATACACACATTTAAGACATTACATTTTAAAGTAAAGATAGGTGCAATAAGATAAGGAATTTAAAACTCATAAATTGATTAGAATTGTCAAAAAAAAGGATATATGAATGAAATATTTTATAAAATTAAGATTTTAGAATAAGGGGAATTAGTGATTAAAATGAGACCTCCGTGTGAAATAGTAGTGTGGTACGTTATCCCCACCATCAGATCCGAACTGGCCAAGGAACTCCTGAACCTAGGAATGAAACAGAAGGAGATTTCTGAGCTTTTAGATATAACCCAGCCGGCTGTTTCTCAATACATCAGTGATAAAAGAGGACACGGTATCAAATTTAACGATGAGACCCAGAAACTCATAAAAGACTTTGCCAAGGGCCTGGTGGAAGAAAAGTACAACCAAAGGGACATAATACCACATGTTTGCGAAATATGTAGAAAAGTGAAAACTGATGAAATTCTCTGTCAGTTGCACAAAGAAAAGGGTAAAATGCCCACTGACTGTGATGCCTGCATGTCATCCCACCTAGCAGAATAACCGAGATATTTGAGGCGTCACTTTTAAATTTTTATGGGAATATTTTGCCTTTATAAAAATAGAAATAAGATTACTATTTTTTTCTCTTAAATACCTTTTTTTTTGTCTTTATATCCGATTTTTGTTATATACAAAGAAAATTGTTTTTTACGTTCGGTCCCGAGATTACGTTTATCATTATTAATATATTAAAGATTTTACCTACTATCATTATTAATACATGAAAGATTACCGTAAAAATTTAATTGTATTTCTTTTTACAGGGTTAATCCCCCACACTAACATTAAATTTCATGATTAATCACCAAGTCAAGTATTAAAAAATGTACATTTTCTTGATTTTTAATGGTTTTTAATTCTTAATTCAAACGCTTATTATCAGACTAAGCAGGCCATAAATTAATTTATTGGCAAATATAGATCTTAAAATAGATTATTGTTTTATCAAGGAAATATATCTGTATTCTATTAGCTTAATGAGGATTTAAACTATTTTCAAATAATAATATTTAAATACTATTAGATATTATTCAAACATGATATGCATGATACTTCAGTTA
>MVQZ01000078.1 GCA_002067565.1 Methanobacterium sp. PtaU1.Bin242
CGAAACCGACCGATATAAAATGATAGATAAATCTGTCTTTGAATATTCGTGGATTAATGAAATCAGGAACGATAAGCCGATTTTATTAATTGCTGAAGGATTGTTAATGTATTTCAAGGAAAAAGAAGTGAAAGAATTAATAGATAAGTTAATGGAGACATTCACAAAGGGAGAAATGCTTCTGGAGGTAACCACGCCCATAGTAGTGGAAAAGAACAGGGAACATAATAATAGCTTCCAGAGAAATGCCCCGTTCCAGTGGGGGATCAAAAGTGGAAAGGAACTGGAGAATTACAATCCTAAAATTAAGTTCGTAAAAGAGTGGAATTACTTTGATCATCACCTGGATAGAAGGAAGGAGGCAAATCTTACTTTAAGAAGGGAATTTAGTGGTAGGATTGTGCATCTGGAAATTGGTTAATAGAAGACTGTTTAAAAAAAAATTTGATTCTTAATATTTTATTGAATTAAAAATAGAATTTTTATTCATGGAATTAAAAAATAGACATCTTTTTATCCATGACCTCCTCCGATAAGGAAGCTTACTACGCTGATAAGAATCCCGATGAGCACTATTTCTATACTGGTTCGCAGAAGACTTTCTCGGGATACTCTTCCCAGATAGATGCCTAGTATTACCAGGGCGATGAAACACAGGACTACGGTGGTTATAGTTGCAGTAAATCGGCTGGCGATCAGTAAAAAAGGTACCACTGGCACAAAGGATCCGATGAAACTGGAAAATCCATGGGTGAACATGCTCATGAACACTCTTTTTTTAGCCTGCTGGTGTATCAGGGTATCGTCCAGTTTCCCCTCATCAAGCATCATCTTCTGTTCCAGCTCCCGGATACTGCGCACTTCTTCAGCCCTTTCACCAATAAAAGAACCGAAAGCATTGGACATGGCCAGTGCTATGCCTCCACTTAACCCGGTTAGGCCAATGATGTAATTGGGAATTTCCAATCCCCCTGCACCGGCAACTCCACTGGCAGCCAGGGTAACGCCCATCACCGCCAGGATGCCGTCTAAGGTTCCCAGGGCGATGTAACGGCTCATATTTATATATTCATGGATGAATTTTCGGATGTTCATTTTAGATAGAGTCTCCTATTTTTAATCTAATTTAATTATTTCTTTAATATTTTTTCTTCTCTAATTTATTAAAAAATTGTCAGATAGATCAAAAATTCAACCCCTTCCCAACTCTTTATGCGCCCGGGCCAGATGTCCTGCTGCCAGAGCCCCCAGAAGTGAGAGTTCACCGGCTAAAACTGTCCCTGCCACTATTTCTGCGAATTTACCCACTTTACCACTACCATATACACCCATGATTTCCAGGCACTCTCTGGCGGTTTCCAATCTGGTTCCGCCGCCAATGGTGGCTAGAGGCACATCAGGCAGAGTCACAGAGAAGTAGAGATTTCCATCTATATTTTCGACGGTGGTTATGCCCAGACTGCCCTCTACAATATGGGCTTCATCCTGGCCGGTGGCTAAAAATAGGGCGCCGATCATGTTGGCATACTGGGCGTTAAAGCCCATACTTCCTGAAATAGCTGATCCAATTAAGTTTTTGGAAATATTCACCTCTAATATGGCTTCTGTAGTGGTTTTAAGCTTTTTTTCCACTATTTCTTTGGGGATCACTACTTCTGCCACCAGTGTTTTCCCCCGGCCTTCGATTAAGTTCAGGGCTGATGGTTTTTTATCCACACACATGTTACCGCTTAACGCTATCACATGTGCGCCTGTTTTATGGGTTAAAAGGTTAAGTGCATTGTCAGTGGCTATGGTGACCATGTTCATCCCCATACTATCTCCTGTTTTATAAACAAAGCGCGGATATAGGTACCTGCCCACCACCACTATGGGGTTGATTTCAAGAAGCTTGCCGTGTCTGGTGGTTACTTCAGCGGCATTTTTTAGTTCTTTAAAGTTTTTAATGATCCAGTTTTTAATTTTTAATGCATCATCTACAGATTTTGCTTTTATAACAGGTCCTCTGGTCATTTTATCGTCTGCTATTCTCACAGTAGCCCCGCCAGCTTCAGTTATAGCGGAACAACCCCGGTTAATCGATGCCACCAGAGCACCCTCTGATGTAGCCAGAGGCACGTAAAAATCACCTTGTGCATGTTCACCATCAAGTTTCAAAGGGCCGGCAATTCCTACTGGTATTTGGATGGTTCCTATGGGATTTTCTATATTCCTTTTCAACGCTTCTTCCAGGTTCAGTGAGTAATTGGCCAAGTGTTCCAGATGAGCTTTTGAAATCTTCTCCATGAAGCTGCGTCTTATATCTACAGCTTCCCTGGTATTTGATGTTAACTTGTCGATCTGGTGGAGTTTAAGCTCTCCATTTAAAAGTTTATTTATAACTTCCTCTTTTTCTACCATTTTTTCTCACGGATGTTTTTTTTATTTATTTAATTTATTCAATTTAATTTTTAGGATAAAAATTGATCTAATTCATTTTGGGGATGATTTATTCTATTTGGGTATCTAAATTTATCTTGACATTAGGGATGTATAGCCGAGGTTCATATCAAATCTGATATTATTAGATTTGACTTTAACAATGAGATTACAAGAGTGTTCATTTTAATTTCTTTTTTAATATTATGATTTTTAATTAAAAAAAAGTAATGGATATAATATTAAAAATGTTTACTTATTCTAAATTGCAAAAAAGCTACTACATGATTTTTTTGGCTATTTTTGCAATTTCAGAGGGTGTTTTGGCCACCTGTACTCCGGCGGCTTCCAGTGCATTTATTTTACTTTCAGCCGTTCCGCTATCTCCTTCAATTATAGCTCCAGCATGACCCATTCGTTTACCTGGAGGGGCTGTTACACCGGCAATGTATGCCATA
>MVQZ01000079.1 GCA_002067565.1 Methanobacterium sp. PtaU1.Bin242
GCATTCCCACTGCTTCCAGGCGATTAATCAGCCAGGTGGGGGACTTGCCAACTTTGATATTTCTTATTATTCGAGCCGAATAGCGAGGGCACCCTTTCTTATCTTTAATCATAATTTTGAGGTGTTTGTCTGTTCTTTCTCTTTTTTCTTTGAG
Source organism: Methanobacterium sp. PtaU1.Bin242 (assembly GCA_002067565.1). Classification (GTDB taxonomy): domain Archaea; phylum Methanobacteriota; class Methanobacteria; order Methanobacteriales; family Methanobacteriaceae; genus Methanobacterium_A. The sequence goes on from MVQZ01000079.1 coordinate 155, forward strand.
TGAAATAACCGGTTTTTGAACTGTTTGGGAGATGATGGCCCCTACTTCTCGCGCCACCCCGATATGACTCAGACAGTCAGGGCGGTTAGGAGATACGGCGATATCAAAAATATAGTCGGTTTCCAGATTTAAGGCTTTATCCAGGGGCGCCCCTTTCGGTAAATTTTCGGGTAAAATCCAGATCCCTTCCGAACGGTCACTCAGTCCCAATTCGGCTTCCGAACAAAGCATTCCCTGCGAATCAACTTCTCTGATTTTCGTTCGATGTATTTTTAAGCCATTCGCCAGCAATGCGCCTTCTTTGGCTACCGGTACCAGTTGCCCTACCGCTATATTATCCGCTCCGCAAACGATAGTAAGGTCTTCCTCGCCGACATCCACCTGGCAAATTTTCAGCTTGTCGGCGACCGGATGATCTTCAATATTTACAATCTGACCGACCACAACCTGGGGAAAATCAAGTTTTCTTTCCAGCACTTCCTCAACTTCCAGTCCAACCAGTGATAATCGATCAGCCAATTGGCGAGGTTCAGTTGTTAAATCAAGGTAATCTTTTAACCAGTTGTAAGAAATTTTCATGATTCACTTTCCGCGAATAAAATCCATCCCATTAAAATTGCTGCAGAAAACGCATATCATTTTCAAAAAACAGCCCTGGTTTCTCCAGAAATGATACCCATTTTTTATGCAGTGGCCATGGGCGTGGATGCAGTGGCTGCCCTGGTTTTTGGCAGATTGTTTGATAAGGTTGGTATCTCTATCCTGATTGTGGTGGCTTTAATATCTGCACTATTTGCTCCCCTGGTATTTCTCGGTGGTTTTTACCTGGCCTTCATGGGAATGGCCCTGTGGGGTGTGAGTTTAGGGGCTCAGGAATCTATAATGAGATCCTCAGTGGCGGTTATGTCTTCGGTTGGGCGACGCGGTTCTGCTTATGGTATTTTCAACACAATATACGGAGTTTCCTGGTTTGCAGGGAGCTTAACCTTAGGTATTCTCTATGGGATATCCCTTAGTTACCTGGTGGTCTTCTCAGTGATAATTCAACTTTTATCCATTCCTCTATTCATCTTAATGCTAAGTAAAAGAATTTAAACCTCGAAAAATAGATTATATGAATATAGAATGGAGAAGAATTCAGGGTGATATTGATTCATTTAATTAAAAAAATAATTAGAAGGGTTCTAATTGAGAAAATTCGAAAAACCCAGGATAGTTAGCAGTAAATGCATAGAATTTGAATCCTGTCGTTACAACGGGCTTATAATAAAAAGTAATATGGTGAAAAATCTCAAAAAACACGCTGAATTCTATCCAGTTTGTCCTGAAGTGGAAATTGGACTGGGTATCCCTCGAGATCCGGTGCGGATAGTGGGGAAGGAAGGGAAACCCCAAATGATCCAGCCAACAACAGGGAAAAACCTTACTAAAAAAATGAATGAATTTTCAAATTCATTTTTAAAACATTTAGATGATGTTGATGGTTTTATTTTGAAAAATAGGTCTCCATCATGTGGTATTAAGAATGTGAAGCGTTATTATGGGATTAAAAATACTGGCTCCATCAGGGATGGGGTGGGATTATTTGCCCAGATGGTCAAGGAAAAATTCCCCGACCTTCCACTGGAGGATGAAGGCCGGCTTAGAAACCTGATAATTAGGGAGAATTTTCTCACCAGAATTTTCACCCTGGCAGAATTTCGAAAAATAAAAGAATCTGGCACCTTCAATGATCTGGTGGAATTCCAATCTCGAAACAAGTTTTTATTACTCTCCTATCACCAGGAACATATGAGGAGTATGGGAAGATTGCTTTCAAATGCAAATAAACCTCTGGAATCTATAAAAAAGCAATATGGGAAGTTGTTACTTCAGACTCTTTCTGGAAACCCTAAAATCACCTCTAATATCAATGTTTTAATGCATTTTTTGGGGTATTTCTCCGGAGATCTCTCAACTGAGGAAAAGTCCTTTTTTTTAGAAAACCTGCAAAGATATAGAGAGGGACGTATACCTCTTCTGGTAAATCTAAATTTGATTAAGTCATGGATAATCCGATTTGGAGAGGAATATCTGGATAAACAAACATTTTTCCAGCCTTATCCAAAGGATATGATGCAGATTACCTTTATTTATGATAAGATGGATAAATAGGGGGTTAGATTCATGAATTCACCAGTCCAACCTGAAAGGATAAAGAAATTAAATGATCAGAGCATAACAACCGGAGATTATGTGCTCTACTGGATGCAGGCTTCCCAGAGGACTTTATATAATCATGCATTGGAATATGCAATTCATCAGGCCAATAAATTAAAAAAGCCGCTTATTGTTTATTTTGGACTTACAGATGAATACCCGGAGGCAAACCAAAGACATTATCATTTCATGCTGCAGGGTCTAAGAGAGGTGGAGAAATCTCTACAAGATAGGAATATACAACTGGTAATTTTAAACCAACCCCAAGATACCGGTGCTCTGGAAATGGCAGAATCAGCGTCATTACTAGTAACTGACCGGGGATATCTAACCCATCAACGCGAATGGCGATATAGAGTAGCATCCGATATAAAATGCCCTCTTATTCAGGTGGAGAGTGATGTGGTGGTCCCTGTAGAGACTGCTTCAGATAAAGAGGAATATTCAGCCGCCACCATACGTAAAAAGATAAACAGAGATTTAAAACATTTCATGGTCCCGGTTAAAAGTCATAATCCTCTTAAAAGCTCTTTAGATATGGATTTTACTTCAGTCTCCCTGGAGGATATAAAAAAATTATTAGCATCGCTTCAAATAGATAAAAGTGTTCGTGAGGTTAATCATTTCAGGGGAGGTACATCTGAGGCGTTGAAACATTTGGATGACTTCCTGAAAAATAAACTTGATAAATATGGAGAGCTGAGAAACGATCCAAC
>MVQZ01000080.1 GCA_002067565.1 Methanobacterium sp. PtaU1.Bin242
CCGATGCACTGGAATCTTTCGAGATAGCTCTGGAATTGGAACCAGATAATGTTAAAGCATGGTCCAATATGGGAGTCACACTGGGGACTTTGAGAAGATTTGAAGAAGCTATAAACAGCTTTAAAAGGGCTTTGGAAATAGACCCTGAAAATGATGATGCCTGGAATAATAAGGGTACTGCATTTTTCAATTTATCCAGATATCCTGAAGCACTGGAGTCTTTTAATAAGGCTTTAAAAATAAATCCTGAAAATTACAGTGCATGGGCGGGTAAGGGCTCAGTATTAAGATTTCTTGAAGATTATAAAGAAGCAGTGCGGTGTCTGGAGAAATTCATAGAAGTAAATGCAGGGAATCCATCACCACAAATTGAGGAAGCCTGGGCCATGATCTTAGAGCTTAAAATACTCATACAAAATGAAAAATCTGAGAAAAAATTAGAAAATAGGCATAAAAAAACAGATGATTTATAAAGGACCATTATTTTTTAAAATTTTTCATTTAAAAATTTAATATCATTTATTCCAGATAGTGGAACGTTCTAGATGATTAAACGAATAATGTATAACGTTTTTGAAAATTATAAATCATTAATTCACAAGACCATGATTTCAAGTGTAAAATTTCCTGATTAAATATTAACCATAACCCTTTATTTAGAAAAAAAAGGTTAATATACCTTTATCACATAGATCTGGGGTTGTTCATTTTTTATGGAATATTAAATTTTCTACTGGTACTTTTTCTATAATACCATCACAGTATTTGATCTTTCCCTTACTTTCTTTTACTGCCACTTCAGAGAGTATCACATTTAAGATATTACCATTTTTTGTCTTTAATTCCAATCTTTTATTTTTAAAGAATCCTTTTTTTAACAATTCTTCATTCATTTTCAAACGATCAACAGGATCTCTGTATAAATCAATGCAATTTATGCTTAAAATTTCATTTTCATCATATTTCAACATTTTTAAGAGGAAAGGATTAACTTCCATAAATCTATCAGACACAAAAGAACTTCGATAAATTCCCAACTCTATATTATGAGTAAGATTTAAATATTTCTCCTGAGCAATTTTTAACTCAGTAATATCCCGGGCCGTACCTGCAGTACGATAAACTTTATTCTTATCATTAAAAATAGGATATATATGGGAATGAATCCATCTTATGGAGCCATCAGGTCTTATGATACGGTATTCATGTCCTTCATTTGTGTCTGTTCGAATTTCATGGGGTGAGCGGAAAATATTTTCCACAATTTCTCTTCGATCTTCTGGATGTATTGATTCTATCCAGAAGCGGGGATTGTCAAAGAGACTTTCCCTGCTTCGACCCCATATTTCACTGTAAGAAGGGCTGATGTATAATATTTGATTCATATGAACATCCATTATCCAGAATACTTCATCTATATGATCTGCCATCTGCTGGAATCTTTGACGGGATTTTTCAAGCTCATAATCAACTAACTTCCTCTCAGTTATATCTCTGATAATAAAGGTGATGTAGATCTCACCACCCACTTGCCAGTTGGTGATGGAAACTTCAATGGGGAATTCACTGCCATCACTTCTTAATCCATTGGACTCAAATATTCTGCCTGAAATTTGTGGAGAGCCTGTTAATTTAAATCTGTAAGTATTCCTATGAAATTCATCCTTACAATTCCGGGAAATTAAAAATATTATGGATTTTCCTATCACTTCACCTTGGGAAAAGCCAAAAATCCGGTGCAGGCTTTCATTGCTATAAATAATTTCAGCATCTTTATTGGTGATTATTATAGCATCCAATGCAGAATGAGCAACAGTACGGAATCTCTCTTCACTCTCCTTAATTGCTTTATCAGCTTTTATCTGCCTGGTGACATCTCTTACTGTCATTAAATATTCACCTGTTTCCAGTAAAACAGGTATGAAATGAATAGATTTTAGCGTTCCATCTTTACAAGTAACTAGAAAGGTTCTAGATTTACTGGCTCCAGTTTTTGCATATTTAAAATCGTTTAACCAAGTGGAAATAGCCTTAAATCTTGCTTTTCGATTTGGAAATGCTTTTCTAAACCATGCTTTTCCATTGGGAATTTCCTTTAAGGTATAACCAAATAATTCTTCAAACTTGGGATTTACATATTGATAATCACCTTCACTATCAATTAAAACTATGCCGAAGGGTGAATTCTCATTCAACATTTTTAAACGATTTCTTTCCGCATGTAATGCTTTTTCAGCTTCTTTTTTACTGGTGATGTCTCTTCCTTCAGGTACCAGGTATTTGATATTTCCCTGTTCATCATAAAATGGATGCATGCTATGATCGATCCAGATTAAACCTTCATCGGTGAAAATCTGGGTTTCATGATTTATGATATTTCCCTGTGCACATGATTTTATGTCTTCTTTAATGCGTTTTCTGCTTTCATCTGAATAGTTCCACCATTTAGAATCATAGAATTTCTTTCCCTTAACATCTTTCAATTCTTTTTTAATAAGTTTAAGTGGTGTGTTGTTAATAAAAACTATTTCCCCGGTGGGTTTCAATACCGCAACAAAGGTATGCATATCATTTAAAGTCCCAAAAAAGAAATCTTCTCTTTCCTTGTTTTGTGTAATATCCCGGGCAATTAGCTGCACAGTAGATCTTGAACCGTCATGTGAGGATATTGGTTGGATATTGACACTGAACCATCTTTCTTTACCCTGAATGACAGTTTTCTCTTCCATTCTGTAGCCTTTACCAGAATCAATGACTCCTCTAATAACTTTCATCTGATGATTAGCATATTCTGCAGGAAAAAGGTCATTCATACGTTTCCCCAGGAAATCGGAAGTTTTACCCCCTAAATATTTAGCAGCGCTAGAGTTTAGTAATAAAAAAAGACCATCATAGTTTATTAATGCAATGGGGTCTTCTGCATTTTCAATTAACATTCTGTAATTTTTTTCACCATCACCAATAACATCCTGCAACTGATGATTACTGAGTGCTACCTCAATTATATAATTCATATCCAAAGGAGTAGGTAAACTCATAATATTAGTGGAATCTGCTAGATTTAGCATTTGTAAGGTTTCATCGGGAAAATTAGGGTTAAAATATAAAATGGGAATGTTTCTATAATTGCATGTCTTCGCAATCATATCCTCAGCACCATTCCCTTTTAGAAAAATATCTATCATAATAAGATCAGGTTTAAAGTCCTTTACATCTCGGAAAGTACTTTTTAAGTAGGGACATACAACATGAAATTCATATCCCTGAGAAACCAATGATTTATTCAGTTTGATTGCTTCTGCAGCATCTTCTAAACCTATTAAGATCTTACTTCCAGTCATACATATCCAATTTTATTTGTTTAATAGTTAATTTATTATTTATTATTGAACAAGAATCCGAAAAGATAAAATATATCATATATTTTTATAGAATATTCATAAAAATTTTGGTA
>MVQZ01000081.1 GCA_002067565.1 Methanobacterium sp. PtaU1.Bin242
TAGAGCAGAAGAAGAAAGAGTGGCAGGAAGAAGCACATTTAATCTATGTAGAAAACAATGAAGGGGTAGAACATAGATATTTTTTAGTTTTTCAAGACGATATTACTGGAAGATTGGTAAACGACTATAAGACCATAAAAGGTTTAATGACTGAAGAAAAAATTCAAGAGATAGAACAATGGTTTTCTTCAGCAAAAACCTTCGGTGACAGACCTTTAATGTTCACACTTGTTTATTTTCAAGAAATATCTATTAAGCATTAACTATGACAGAAGAAGAAAAGAAAGAGTTGGAAGATATATTCAACATCTCTATTTATAGCACAGAGTATTTAGCCCACGAAACATATACAGATTTTTTTAAAAGGAAGCTGATTGAGTTTATTGAGAAGAAGAAGGAAGAGTGGCAGGAGGAAGCAGTTGAAAAATCAATGAGTTTTAGTGATGATTTGCGACCTGCTTATAATCAGACCAAAACTGAGTTTATTGATGAGGTGCTAAATGGTTAATCTATTAAACATTAAACTATGACAGAAAAAGATATTAAAACATTAAGAAGAATACTAGAGAGGGCAGTTAGCTATATTAGAGTAGATAGCTCTACTGCTTTTGACTATGTGGGAGTAATAGCTTGGGTAGAGATGAAAATAGATGAGTATCAACGACAAGCGGTTAAAGAATTTCTTAAACCTAATAGTGGAGTATTACTTGGAGACATAAGACCAACGCTATATGGTGAGGTTAAAAATGCGGATGATAAAGTTTTAAAATCTATTAAACATTAAACTATGAAGAAACATAAAGATTGTTATGTTAAAAAAACAGAAAAACAGATTAAAGTATATGGAGCATATAAATTAAAAAAAGATTGGGTTGATACCAGTGGGGAAGTTTATAAAAAAGGTAGCTTAATTAAAAAGGTTAGTGAGGACAGTTGGCAAATATCTGGAAAGAGTAGCTGGCTGGGAAGTCCTTTTGTGCTTAATGGCAATTGGTGTGAACCAACAGAGCCAGAAAAGCCATTAAAAATCAAAATCCTTAAAACCAATGATTTATTAGACCTAAACGCTGGTGATGTGTTTGAGGCGTGGTTGAAAGATGTTGGATATGGTAAAAAGGGGGCGTTTGTTCTTGTGCGATTAAGATATTTCCCCTCTAACAAAACAGGAGGGAAGTTTATTTTCTTCTCAATGTTTGACAATTCACTATTTTTATCCTGTGATTTATTGATAAATGCTGGGTATGCAGAATATGTTTAATCTATTAAGCATTAAACTATGACAGAAGAAGAAAAGAAAGATTTTAGTTATTAAATAAATAATATGAAAATAAAATCTTTAATTGAAGCATTACAGAAATTCCCAGAAGATATGGAGGTATGTATTAATTTGCACGGAAATAGTGAAGAGTTTGGCACAATAGACTTACTACAAGTACCTATTGCCAATGTAGTGGGTATGTATTCCACGACAAAAGATAGAACAACGAAAGCATTGATAAATTGCCACATAGAGCAAGATATTCTCAATAATGGATTCAGTTATGATTGGAAAAAAGAAACACAGGAAGAGGCAGGGCATTTTGGGAATTGTGATTTTACAGAAGATTTATAAAGGTTTAACTATTAAATAAATAATATGACAGAGCAGGAAAAAGGGGAGCTAGAAGATATATTTAACATCTCTATTTATAGCACAGAGTATCTATCACATGAAACATATACAGACCTTTTTAAAAGGAAGCTGATTGAGTTTATGGAGAAGAAGAAGAAAGAGTGGCAGGAGAGTGGTGCTTTAAAAATGTTGAATTATTGTAGAGAAATATCAGACGGCAGTATTTCACCTATGTATTTGCAAAGTGAAAAAGAATTTGAGCAAGAATTTTTAGAAGATAGTGGTATTAGACCTTAATAACTAACTATGGAAATATTTATATTGTTTTTTGTCGTTGGCTTTTGTGGTTATCTTATTGGACTCAGTGGTAGGAAAACACAATATGTAAATACTGGTGTAACATTTGATGAGCATTATAGAATTGTTGATGCAGAAAAAAGGAAAGCATTTTATGAAGGAAAGGAATACATGAAAAAGTTTTTTAGAGTTGAAATGCTTGAAACACCAGAAGTAAAAGCACTTTCGGAAAGTGATGAGCCGAGTCCACCATTGAAAATTATTAAGAAGATAGATTTTTAAAAGAGCATGATTGATATTAATAACCAACAGGATTATTTAGAGTATTTTTTAACAAACTAAAGTGGACAGACCTTGGTATTTAGACCTTACAGAATCATATAAGCAGTATCGTAGACTATATCCTAAGATACGTATAGCTTATACCTTGTACACAGCTTATGTGAGAAAAAATTGGGAGGCAATAGCGGCCTACCTTACAGAGACAGGGGTGTATCAATCCGAAGCTATGCAGTTAGGAATCCAGGTACACGACTTTATGGAACAACAGGAAGTGATGCCTAAAATAATAAGGACCGTAAATAGATGGTCAGACAAGAACGAACCCGTATACAAAGAGATTAAGATAGAGCTTGACCAAGATAATTATATGCTCGTGGCCAAGCCAGACCTTTTAATAGGTGAGTTTATTGTGGAATACAAAACTGGTACAACCAAGCTAGAGTATTACAAACGACAGCTTGAGTTCTATAAATATGTCCTGGCTAAGTCTGGCATGACCGACTACAACATGGGGCTAATTACCAGGCTAGAACCAGTGTTTAAAAGAGGAGAGCTAAGGAAAGCTGTTATCACCGAGAAAAAAGTTTACCAGCTACCAGATGTATCTAAGTGGGATGATGTTTGCTACGAATTGTTCAATTACATCCTTACCAAAATAGACGAAGGAGCATTAGATAGATATATTTCAAAATTTAACTAACTATGAGAATAAGAAAAGGACGTGGGCCAGGCAAATTAACACAAATCAAACAACGCAGAGGCAGGCTTGATGCCATGAAGAAAACAATCAGGCTCAAAATCGAGGCTCAAAACGCCCTGGAAGAGTTTAAAAAGAAGTTTGGCTGGAAGAACCCATCCTGGCAACAGATAGCCAAACAATACAACACTACCATGGCCAATCTTTACGACCATAGGAGACGTATAATGAGAGATTTAGCTTTGGAAAAACTTTTAAGAGATGTGGATTCCTCTAATATCGAAGCAACAAAAAATTGGACAATCGAAACTCCAGAAATGGTGGGAGAAGGAACTCTTAACCAGGAATGAGGTTTACAACTATCACAAAAGGATTCCCACCTGGTTCATTGACGAGTGTCTAAAGAATAGGAACTGGAGAGTTAAACGTGGACGATTGTGGTACTACGACCTAGAACAGGTGGAAAGGATAAAACCACTTTGGAAAGAGCTTCATCGCAAAATTAGAAAGGCCGAAGAAGGCGTTATCCTACTTCCCAAAAGGGTTTATTAAAACGGCAAATCATCTGGATTAACAGTATCTTCCTGGTTAAATGGCTTGGGAGCCACTGGCCTTGGTTGATATGCCTGAGCCTTCTTAGATTCAGCAAAGGCTTTTTGGTTCTTTATGTATTGAGCCAGGCCATCCCTGTTAAGACTCAACTTATATTCATCACCCTCGCCAGCTCTCAACATCGCAACCGTTACCCACCTTCCATTTACTGGAGTAGAAGCCTTATGTGTAGGACTACCCTCTGTGCCATCATAAAA
>MVQZ01000082.1 GCA_002067565.1 Methanobacterium sp. PtaU1.Bin242
TGAGTCTAAAAACAGCGAAGGTGGTGATTAAAATGAAAGCATGGCTTAAATTTTCTCCCAGTATTGTTAACCAGGCTATTATATCTGATCTTATAAAAAATTATGATATAAATTTCAATATATTACGGGCGGATATCACACCTAAAGGAGGTAAGATGCTCATTGAAATCAGCGGAAAACAATCACAGAAAGCCATTGATTTCTTAGAAACGGAAGGAATCCATTTAAACCCTATTAAAAAGGTTGTAAAAAAGGATGAGGAAAAATGTATTGATTGTGGAGCCTGTATTTCACTCTGCCCGGTTAAAGCTATTTGCGCAGCAGATGATTGGACTGTGGAGGTGGATGACCAGCTCTGTATTGGCTGTGGTTTCTGCACCTCTTCCTGCCCTACACGGGCCATAAAGGTAACGGAATGATATTGGTTATCAATATAATAAAAGGAAAATTCTCCAAGAGGCGAAGATTCAGGGTCTTATTTTTTAATCTTCTCAGTTATTCTGTTTTTAGCTTCGTTTACTGTAAGAGGGTATGATTTTCCAAAGGATAGCTGATCTTCTTTGTGCAGTCTTTCGAAAAGGTGTGCTATGTGGGGTAGTCTTAAATTAGCATCCCTAATGGTTTGCGCATCATCAAATATTTCCTGAGGACTTCCTTCTTTAATTATTTCCCCTTTACTTATGGCGTAAACTTTATGGGCGTAGATGGGCACGATATCCACGTCATGGGTGGCTATCACAATGGTCATACCCTCCCGGTTGAGTTCAATGAGGAGTTTCATGATCTGGAAAGCCCCCTTGGGATCCAGTCCACTGGTGGGTTCATCCAGTACCATGATCTCCGGACGCATGGCCAGGACACCTGCTATAGACACTCGCTTCTTTTGACCTCCACTGAGGTGGTGTGGGGGTTTATTCTCATACCCCACCATACCAACCTTTTCCAAAGCTTCAGAAACCCTTCTTTTCACTTCATCCACCTCCAGATCAATGTTCAGGGGGCCGAAAGCGATGTCATCCCTGACAGTTGGGGCGAATAACTGGTCATCAGGGTTCTGGAATACCAAACCCACTTTCTGCCGGACCTGCAGAAGACCCTTTTTATCATAGTTCATAGGAGTATTATCCACTAAAACAGTTCCTGAGGTTGGTTTGAGTATTCCATTAAAATGTAGGAATAATGTTGATTTACCAGCTCCATTGGGGCCCAGAAGTGCTATGATTTTACCTTCAGGTGCCTTGAAGTTGATCTTATTTAAGGCCAGGGTGCCATCTGGATACTGGTGACTGACATCGATGGTTTCTATGACATTCATTAGATTCACATATTTCAACTTTCTAGAATTTATTATATTGATAGATAGATAAAGGGATCACCTTTAGGATAAACCTTTAAAATGATAATAATAAACAGATTATCTTTTTTCATTAAAAACACCATGGATTATTATATTTTGAATAAAAATATGATGGCATACAATTTATTAATAGGTATATTCTTTTAAAAAAATATAATTTTCAGACTATTTCAAATATTCTGAAGCTGCCCGTGAGGTATACGCCCAAAAGAAGCAGTATTTCAAAGGTGATGAACAAACAGAGATTACGAACCCCTATATTCCTCAAACTTTCTGGTTCTTTCAATGTCCTTATGGAACCATTATAACATCGGGATTCCATGGCAAAGTAAGCTTTTTCACCCTTAAGCCAGGTTCTGATAAAGAGGTTGCTGGCTAACATGCCCATGGATTTAAAGCTTTTTTTAAGGGAGATGTAACCCATACGTGTTTCCTGGGCATGGTACATGTTCATTGCTTCGTCCAGGAATACGAATATGTACCGGTACATGAGCATGGCTAATTCCAGGACTATCTGGGGGATCTTTATACGTTCCAATTCCGAGAAAAGTTCAGTCATGGGAATGGTTAATGCCAGAAAGGCCAGGCAGGTGAAACCACCCATTATTCTGGCTAACACCAGAAATCCCAGGTTAAAACCATCAGCTGTCACTGCTAGGTTGAAAAATCCCAGTTCCAGAATGTGTGCTCCCACTCCAAAGAAAATAGACATGAATATGAAAGTGATGAATGCAAAGACAAAGGGAATGAACAGAAATTTCAGATAAAATTTCCAGGGGATTTTGGCAAAGAAGATGATTATAAATGACATTACCAAAGTTATTATAAGGGGCACCACTGGTGAGATGGATATCAAACTCACTAACATGGTTGAAATTGCAAATAATACCTTAAACAAGGTGTTAGTATCTTTAAGACCGTTGTGGTGAGCGTAGTTATCCAGTGTGTTTTCAAACATATTAATGAGCCGTTTGTTTAGTTTACCCCAATAACTTTGATTTTATACTTAAAATTATTCACTTCTATTTTTTGTTGAAATTATCCTGAAGACTATTCTTCAGTTTTAACTTCTTTTTTCTGTTTTCGTCTTTCCTTGGCCTGGCCATTATAATATCCAAAGACATATCCTATTATTATGGCTCCAATGGCTGCCTGAACAGCAAAAAGTAAACTTTCGATCTCACCGCTGGGTGGTTCCCAGATGGAATTGAACCAGGGTTCATATCCAGTTTCCTCTACCACCTCACCAGCTGATGTGTCAGCTCCTCCAAAGTAACCCTCATCTTCACCCATGCCACTGTACATGGCCAGGGGCAGGACGGCAATGATGACCACCAGTACAAGTAAGACAATATATTGTTTGTTATTCATTTAAACCACCGCCTGCACTTTTTCCTTCACTTTAGGTCCTATGACCTTGAGGTTCTCCAGGATGTCAGGTTTCAGTTTCATGATATAATCGAATATCACCACAGTCAGTAGTCCTTCGGCAATAGCCAGTGGAATCTGGGTGATGGCAAAGATCCACATGAAGTTGTTGAAAGCCATTCCAAAGCTGGGTACAGGGAAAGCCAGAGATAACTGGATGGCAGTGGTTACATAGGTCATGAGGTCGGCTAGTGCTGCTGCCAGGAACACACCCAGTAGTGTGGGTCCGTTTGCCTTTTGAATACCTTTATAAACCAACCAGGCTACCAGGGGGCCTATGATTCCCATGGAAAATATGTTTGCACCGAGGGTGGTGATACCACCGTGAGCTAAGAGTATGGCCTGGAAAACCAGGACTATGGCTCCAAGTACACTGGCCGCAGCTGGTCCGAAGAGGACGGCACCCAAACCAGTACCAGTAGGATGAGAACAACTACCTGTAACTGAAGGTAGTTTTAAAGATGATAAAATAAAAACAAATGCTCCTGAAACTGCCAGTAAAGGTTTTGATTCTGGCTGTTTATCCGTTATCTTTTTTATCTGTATGACTCCATAAGCCACAACGGGCATAGCTACAATGTACCAAAACAGGCACCATTGCCAGGGTAGAAAACCTTCCATTATATGAATGTTATCAACTCTCCTTTTGTTTTTTAAAATATCCTGAATCAGGATGGAACTTCTGGGTAGAGTTTACACTTTCTCATATAAAAAGTATTTGAAAAAAAATCAAGTAAATTTGATAAAAATTTTATATAAATTAATAATATGCATATTTTGGGGATATTAAATGGATGTTCTATGGCATACTTAGTTCATAGAAATATGATTAATTTTAATAACCAGAATGTTAAATTATGATACAAGGATAATAATACATTAAAAATCTAAATTGGGGAAAATATTATGTCAATAGTTAATCCTTCAATTCGGGTTCTTTTAGTAGAAAATCATGTTAAGTGGGTTAATTTAATAATGGAAATATTAAATTTTT
>MVQZ01000083.1 GCA_002067565.1 Methanobacterium sp. PtaU1.Bin242
TGATAAAGGAGAAGGGAGTGGAAGGTTTAGTCCTTAACTGGAGTCCAGTGGAAATAGCAGGGCTACATGTGGATCCCTTGACTGTAAGAGCCAGGGCAGTGGTAGATGCCACCGGACATCCCTGTGAGATTGTTAAAATCATTCAGGAGAAAACCGGACCCGAACTAAACACCCCCACCGGCAAAATACTGGGTGAAAAATCCATGTGGGCAGACAGAGCCGAAAGCACGGTTACCGATAATGTGGGAGAAGTTTTCCCCGGTCTATACGTTGCAGGTATGGCTGCTAACGCAGTGCACGGATCACCGAGAATGGGCCCTATATTCGGAGGAATGCTCCTATCAGGTGAAAAAATAGCCAAAATACTCATAAATAAACTTAAATAGAGAATTAACAGATTAAACCAAAAAAATACAAATGATATTATTTATAACTGGAACTCCAGGCACAGGCAAAAGCACAACAGCACGTATGGTGGCTGAAAAGTTGTCCGTTCCACTCATTGAATTAAATCAGCTGGTGGAGGATGAAGGTCTTTATACTGGATACCATCCCCGGTGGAGATATAAAATTGTGGATCTGGATGCCTTATGCCAACATTTAAATGAAATTATCAGGAAGTCTATAAGGGATAAAGAGGATCAGGAAGGTCTGATTGTGGTGGAAGGCCACCTATCACATTACTGTCAAGGAGCTGATGTAGTGATTGTGCTACGCACCCATCCTGCTGTTTTAGGGCAACGTCTAGAAGAGAGGGGATATAAAAATGCTAAAATTAAGGAGAACATTGAGGCTGAGGCCTTAGATGTTTGTGCATTTGAAGCATTCCAGAACTATGGTGATAGGGTAAATGAGATTGACACCACAGGTAAAAATCCGCAAGAAGTGGTTGATATTATGGTGAAGATTATTAATGGAGAAGAACATTTTCCAGTGGGTGAAATCGATTTTCTGGATTATATATGCCAGAATAGAGATGAAAATTTCTGATTTTTGAAATATTTATTCACATATAATTGTGACATCCTCCTAATGGTTTTGATATCACCATTTTGTTGAATACATCCAACATGGGAAAAGCTTTTTAAAGGTTGAAGTAAATAAATCATGTTATTATTCTTAAGTACATATCATACCAGGATTTAAATTACTCATCCTATAATTGATATTCAACCCCTATTAAACTTAAGATGCCCATAATATCTGTATTCTGGTTAAATGTGATAAAAGAGAGGTTAGACTTTGAGAAGGGGAAGAAGACAAAAATGGATGATAAAAATAGGAGAAGAGAGAATAAATATCCTTTTTCAGCTTGCTGAAGAAGAACTATCACATAATCCAGAAAGATCTCATCGTTATGTGCAAATGGCCCGAAATATAGCCCAAAAATATAACCTGAAAATTAACCCCCAATGGAACCGGAGGTACTGTAAAAATTGTCATAAGTTCCTTCGACCGGGATTTAACTCCAGGATAAGACTATCAAACTCTTCAATAATTATAAACTGCCTGGAATGTGGAGAATTAAGAAGAATATCTTATATAAAAGAAAAAAAAGAGAGAAGGAGTAAAAAAATTGAATTCCACACCCTCAAAGAAGGAACTGATGAATAGATCACTTTCAACCATCACTATCAACATAGGTAAATCAGGAATAAATGAAAGTGTTGTGGATGAAATAAAGAGACAGCTTAAAGACAAGGAAGTGGTTAAGATCAGATTTTCGAAGGGTATATCTCCCCAGAAACAAAACTATATTAACCAAATAACTGAGAAATCAAATTCTAAATTAATTGATTTTAGAGGTAACGTTGCAATATTATTCAAAAAAAAGAGGTAAACTTGGAGGCTAAATATGACAACTATTTATGATGTACCTGCAGATTCGCTTATCAACGAAGTTGCAAAGGAACTAAAAGAAAATGAGAGTATAAAACAGCCAGAATGGGCTCAATTCGTTAAAACAGGCGTTCATAAAGAGAGAAGGCCAGAAAACTCTGATTGGTGGTATGTACGATGTGCATCTATCCTTAGAAAGGTTTATATTGATGGTCCTGTGGGAATTAACAGTTTGAAGACCTATTACGGTGGAAAAAAAGATAGAGGAACCAATCCTGAAAAGTTCAGGCCAGGCAGTGGAGCAGTAATAAGAGGAGCCTTACACCAACTGGAAACTGCTGGTTTTATGGAGAAAGTAGGAGAAGGTAGACAGGTAACTTCCCAGGGAAGGTCTTTCCTGGATAAAGCATCTCACAAGCTTAAAAGAGAAATTCCAGAACTAGCTAAGTATTAGGGAGGCCAGATATGAGCGATATAGAAGAGCTACGCCGTAAAAGAATGCAACAGTTGCAGCAGCAGGCTGCACAGCAGTCTTCTGAAGCTGAATCTCAGGAAAAAATGCGCAGAGAGCTTGAAGCTCAAAAAAGACAGGCTATAATGCAGATATTGACTCCTGAGGCTCGAAGTAGGCTGGCTAATCTACGTCTCACCCGCCCGGAATTTGTAGAACAGATCGAACTTCAGCTAATCCAGCTGGCGCAGATGGGAAGAGTTAAAGCAAAAATAACTGATGAACAGCTTAAAGTGCTCTTAAAAAAGCTTGCTGGACAAAAAAGGGATATAAACATTACCTGGAAATAGGTACTCTCCCTCAATTATCTAATAAATCCAGAAATAATTAATCCAGAAAACAGCACAAATAAAATGAAGGTATGCGTACTATACAGCGGGGGAAAAGATAGCTCTTTAATGGCAGTGATTCTCCATAAGTTAGGATATCAGGTTGAACTGGCAACAGTGAATTTTGGGATATTTCCCTCTTGGAAGCCAGCAGCACAATCAGCCCATAATCTTGGATTTTCCCATCAAATTTTAAAGGCTGATACAAGCCTGCTTGATGAAACAGTAGAAATGATCCTTAATGATGGATTTCCAAACAATGGACTGAACCACATTCACAGCCAGACTATGAAAATAGCCGCAGAAAACTACTCTGTGGTTGCAGACGGCACCCGAAGAGATGACAGAGTTCCCAAACTAAATTCCAATCAAATAAGGAGTTTTGAGGATTCAAAACAGGTACAGTACCTGAACCTGGCAGGATTTGGACATAAAACCATAGATAAGCTTTCAATGAGACTTTTTGAAGTTAAAAAAGAGTTAACCAGTAAGGATAACAATTCTGACTATGAAATTGAAATAAGATATCTTATAGATCAGTTGAGAGGAGATAAAACTGCCTCTCGCATATTTCCAGAACATATTCAATCAAGAGTTATAGGATGGAGAAAAAATGAGTAGAAACAAACCATTAGGTAAAAAATTAAGACTAGCAAAGCTCAACAAACAGAACAGAAGAGTGCCTCTTTGGGTTATGCTTAAAACATCAAGAAAAGTAAGAACCCACCCTAAAATGAGGATGTGGAGAAGAAGTAAGATAAAGGTATGATAAATACATTATAAAATAGGTACAGGAGGATTATTTACATGGAAAGAGTTTACACTATACCATTAAGGGATGTTAAAAAGGTTCCCCGGACCATCCGGTCTCCCAAAGCTATTCGTCACGTTAAAGAGTTCCTGCAAAGACATATGAAATCTGATGACATCAAATTGGATTCCTCGGTAAATGAAAAAATTTGGGAGAGAGGAATTCAAAAAATACCACCTAAAATAAAGGTTAAAGCCGTCAAAGATGAGGATGGTTCTGTATTGGTCACCTTGGTTGAATAGGTGCATTTAATGATTAGAAGAGTTAATCTGGGCGGAAACCCCAACCTGGGTGTTTCCATAGCCGCCACTGAAAAATTGGCAATAGTACCCCCTAAGATGGGGCCAGGAATGATAGATTTAATAGAGGAATCTCTTGGTGTAGAAACAGTTGAAACACCAATAAGTGGCAGTAATCTTGCAGGTGCCCTGGCATGCGGAAATTCAAATGGATTTGTGGTTTCCAAATATGCATTTGACCGGGAAATAGAAGCTATCCGGAATATTGGTGTGGAAGTGGAGAGAATACCAGACAGGCTTACTGCCGTGGGCAACATCATACTGGCTAATGATTTTGGGGCCATAGTAAATCCTTTGCTTTCTGATGAATCAGTGGAAATGATAACCCAGGTTCTGGATGTAGAAGTTGAAAGAGGAAGTATTGCTAAATTTAAGATCACAGGAGCTGTGGCAACCGCTACCAATAAAGGAGTGCTAGTACACCCTGCTGCCAGTCAGGAAGATATTAATTGGGTGGAAAAAGTACTTAAAGCTCCTGCAGATGTGGGAACTGTTAATAACGGCACAGCACTGGTTGGAGCATGTACTGTTGCCACTTCAAAAGGTGTTCTGGTAAGTCTAAACACCACAGGTCCGGAACTGGCAAGAATTGAAGAAACATTTGGTTTTCTAGAGGGATATTTATGAAGACAAAGATATTTAGAATTCAGGGTAAATTTATGATGGGTAACGCTATAAAACCTTTTACTAGAGAGTTAAAAGCCATAAACGAAGAAGAAATCAAAGAAAAGATTTATTCTGAGTTTGGAAGTAAACATCATATTAAAAGGAACAAAATCATGATTGAGGAAATAGATGAAATTTCAGCAGATGAAATTCAGGATCCTTTGGTTAAAGCTCTTATCAAGGAGTGAATTTTATGGAAGATAGAGAACGGCTGGATAGAATTGTAAACGAACTTAATATGTATCAGAATCAAGCCGACCTTCTTAATCAGCAGATGGAGACAGTAAAAGCTAACCTGGCTGATCTGTCCCTTGCAGAAGAAACCTTAGAAACCATTAAAGATAAAAAAGACACAGAAACACTGGTTCCCATTGGCGCTGGATCCTTTATTATCACCGAAATCAAAAATACAGATGAAGTGATAGTGGGCCTGGGTGCAGGAGCAGCTGTCAAAAAGAAAATAGGGGACGCTCAAGAAAGTATCGGAGAACAGAAAAAGGAATTGGAAGCTCTGCTGGACAAGATGATGGAAGAAATTAAGAAGATCACCGAAATCATTGTAAAAAGAACTCCTGAAGCTGAAGCACTGGTCCAGAAATTGGAAGGAGCGGGAAATCAGATAAATAGCCAGTAATAATTTACTATTCAGTATCAACTGGAGTAAAACTAATAGGCTTGATTGATTTTAGGAATTTAAAAATTTAATTTTTATTATTAAAATATAAATGGGGAGTGAATTTCTTGTTCGAATCACTTAAAAAGAAGTTTTCGGGCACTATCAGTAAAATCAACGATAAGATATCCAAAGAAGAGGAAGAATCTCAGGAGAAGGATGAAATTACAGCTGAAGAGCTTTCTGAGGATAAAACTGAAAAAAAGGATATCAAAAAAGAACATGAAAAGGAATCTAAGCCTTTAAAAGAACCCAGGGCCAAGGAAATCTCTGGAAAAAAGGAAAAAGACCAGATTGAAGCTGATAAACCGGATGAACAGGAAATTAAACAAGAAATAGAGGAAATCGAACCTTCTGAAGAAGAGAAAAAAGGTATATTTTCCTTTGTTCGCCATAAAACCATATCTGAAAAGGATGTGGATGATATTCTTTTTGAACTGGAAATGTCACTTCTGG
>MVQZ01000084.1 GCA_002067565.1 Methanobacterium sp. PtaU1.Bin242
CTTCTCCAGCTTAAAATCCGGTTCTTGAATAATTTCTTGGCTTTTAAAATTCAGATCTAAAAATTCGTTTCCAAATAAACTGCTATTCCACCATTTACCCCATTTAGGCCGGAATTTACCATCATATGTTGAGGAGTCTGCATATGATAATAAATAGAGCATGGTTCTTATTTCGTCTCGTTTTAGAAAGGATCCTGATCCTCTAATATTGTAGGGTATGCCTTTCTGTTTTAACTGGGAGATTATTTTACCAGCATGATTGCGCACACTTCTAAAGAGTAAGGTCACATAACCATAATGAGGTATTATTTTCCTCTCTTTCATCTCCTTTAGGAGTTCTACAATCTTTCGAGCTTCATCTTCTTCATCAATATTTTTTAACAGGACAATATCGTTACCTTCCCCTCTCCAGGGGTTTATCTCTTTTTTTATGTGCCGATATTGGTTCATGAATTCTTCTGTGATTTTGATGATGTTGGGGGTGGAGCGGAAGTTCCTGGCCAAAGTCACGATCTTGGTATCTGGATATTTCTCTGGGAATTTGATGAAATTATAGATATTAGCACCTCTAAATGCGTAAATACTTTGATCATCATCTCCTACAACGCAGATGTTATTTTCAGGATAGGTTATTAATTCAAAAATCTTATCCTGGACCGGGTTGGTGTCCTGGTATTCATCAACCAGTATAAACAGTATCTTACCTCTTAAATCCTCTAATACTTCCGGATTTTCCTCTAAAAGATTCAGGACATTCTTCTGCAGACCTGCAAAATCAACTTTGTTATGTTCTATTAGTAACTTTAAATATTTTCTATAGGATCTGCACATTTTCGGGTAGGTCTTATTTTCCGGATAAAGATCTTTAATTCTCCTCTCTAATTGGTCTGGATCAATTCTGTTTTCACTGCATCTGTCAAAGAAATCCATAACATCCGGTAGTTTATACTCTGATATTTCTAATTCCGGGAGGTTGTTTCTTAAAAACATTATTTCCATATCTTTATCTATCACATCGAAACTAGCGCCAAAATCATGCATTTCAGGGTAGGATTCTAAAATATGATGACAGAATGAATGGATGGTTGATATGTGTATTTCTCCAGCAATAAAACCCAGTTTTTTATTTATTTTAGCCTTTAATTCATTAGCAGCCTTATCAGTGAATGTGGTTACCAGGATAGTGTTTGGATCTACATCTTTCTGGTTTATTAAATGTAACACTCTCTCTACTAAAACCCATGTCTTACCTGCTCCCGGGCCTGCTACAATTAGTAAAGGACCTTTAAAATGTTCTATTGCCTCTTTCTGTTTTTGTGTTAATGAATTGGCCATTGTAATGTTTGTTTCTTATTTAATTTATTTAAAACTCAACTAATATGATGGATATGTGTTTTATTCTAGGGTAAAGCAAATCAAAACTGTTATATTTAGTCTAAAGCTTCAATTTTCCATCATTATAATAAAATGTTAAATGATTAAATAATATAAATATATAACCTTATCATAAAGGAAGGATTTTTTATGAAAAAAACAGGCTTCACCTCAGAAAATGTTGTATATACTCCCCAGAACATTGTTTCCTTTATCAGTGAACTGGTTTCTCCCTGGCAGTTGGAGAGGGTTCTTGATCCTGCCTGTGGTAGTGCCAGTTTTTTCTGGAATATCAGTAAGAAATCCAATATCCGGCAAAGTTTTACTGGTGTGGATATAGGACCAGATATTATTGAAATAGCAAAGAACAATTTAGAGGCCTATGATTTATACTGGAAGTTAATCAATGATGATTTCTTTAAAATCAAAGATGATCTGGAAAAATTTGATTTGATAGTCTCTCAACCTTCTTTCCAGCAATTAAAGGATAGTATAGAGGTTAAGAGTTTTACTTTTTTAAATAATGAATTTGCCTATCTATTCGCTTCTCTGGATTTACTTGAAGATAATGGTTACCTGGTTTTTATCCTACCAGAGCAGAAATCTTTCTTTTTCAGTGATTATCATTTCCGCATGCGCAAATATTTACTTGATAATTATTCTGTGGAAGCTATCATATCCTTACCTAATGATCTGTTCTATCCAGAAGCAACTATTAAGACCTGCTTAGTGATTATTAAAAAATCAACTCAAAGGGAGAGAGTATTCTTTGCTAAATATTCACCGGATAATGCAGATATTTTATTAGAGAACTTTTATAAGGAAAAATCAGATGAGAATTTATCCCCTGGCTTCTGGGTGGATAAATCCAAACTGGATAAGAACAATGTTTCCTGGACTTTTGAATATTTTAAAACCATAAACCGTTTGAAAAGGAAGAAAGAAAGATCCAAATACATGATCAGGAATTTATCCGAAATTGTAGAGTTTAAAGATGATTTCAGTGAATTTGAAGAGGTCATGCTCATACCTAAAAATCCGGTGGAGGATGTAATCTTCAGATCTGAATTTGACGAAGATGATATCTCAAACTATTTCCCCTGCATATTTACTGATGAAAATGTGTCTCCACAGTATCTTAAATTATATCTGAATTCGAATGATATGAAGAATGAAAGAAATCTCTTCTCTCATGGAACATTCCACAGAAAAATTGATATAATGGGTTTAAAATCCCTTTCAATTGAAATTCCTGAATTAAGAATACAGAATCATATCGTTGAAACCAACAATTTATCTGATAAGAATTATCATAAACTGGAAGCCTTATATAAAAATTTTAAAGCGGAGATATTCAATTATGATGATCTATTTAATATCATGAAGGAATTTGAGAAAATCCAGGACGAAGACTTATTCTATAAAAATCTTATCTGGCCATTTGCATCATCCTATCATATCGCAGTTAAAACTTCATCAGATAAAAACACCCAACTGGATAATTATTTCAAATTATTCGAGATAATATCCGCATTCAACTCCATAGTATTACTATCAGCACTGCCCAAGGATGTATTCTATGATAATAAAGAATATTTGTTTGGAGAGGAATGTTCTAACTTTAAAAAAATAACCTTCGGAGGATGGGTTGGTCTTTATTCCAGATTAAACAATTTATACAAGAAATTTGATAAAGAAACCTTACATATCCTTCCCTTTGATCCTTCATTTTATAAAACCATAAGAAGCACCAAACCTATCCATATACTAAATCCCATCATCAACAAACGTAACAAAAAAAGCCATGGCGGGGTAATGCCAGAAATTATCGCACAAAAATGTGTAAACGGACTGGAAGAATCCATTAACCAAATATTTGATATACTAACTGCCTATAAATCTTTAAAACTGATCTATCCTATTAATATGGAAAAATCAAGTGGATTATACCATATCAAATCTAAAATACTGGAAGGTAACTCCTATTCCTTTGATGTAAAAGAGATAGTAACAGAACAGGATTTAGATACCCGGGTACTTTATCTCTATAATGAAACAACTGATGAGCGATTGAAATTAAACCCGGAACTTATAAAATTCATACAATGTGAAGAATGTGCAAACTGGTCCTTATACTTCTATAACAGTATGGATAAAAATAGTGTAAAATATGTAAGCTACCAGTTTGAGGTGCATGACTATAAAACTCCTCTTAAATCCTTAGATGAAATTATAAGAGGATAAAATATTTCCTGCAGGTAAAAATAACTAAAATAGTGTTGATAATGATAATCTGCCCAAATTGTAACACAGAAAACCCGGATAATGCTAAATTCTGCCAGGAATGTGGAATTAAATTGGAAGAGGACGAATTTCCTGAGTGCCTGGAAGAAAATGAACTTCCTGACTGCCTGGTTGAAGAGAATGTTCCTGATAGTCTAGAAGATGATAATACTCCTGACTGTCCCGTATGTAATCAGGGCAGCTTATCTGAAAGCACCCGTAAAGGTGCTTTAGGACTCGGAACTAAATACATTTATGATTGTGATCATTGTGGGGCGGTATTTGAGAAATCTGGTGGTAAATATAAACTCACACACATACAGGATCTGGATAATCCTG
>MVQZ01000085.1 GCA_002067565.1 Methanobacterium sp. PtaU1.Bin242
GACAAGGAAGCCATCAAGGGCTATCTGGATGAGGCAAAAGCGATAAAAGACAAACACGAGAGCTATATGACATCCTTGAAGCTCTGGTGGGATGAGCACCAAGCCAAACTGGAAGCTCTTCCTGATAATCGTAATGTTTATGACCTCTATCATGCTTTCTCTGCCACGATAACTGCAAAGATCAGCTCCTTGGGTATCCTCGATGAGTTCAAATGCAGGGGTGCCTTTGCCGGATTCTGGAACGAGATTTTTAACGATCTGCGCAGCGTGGCAGCCAGCGGATGGAATGCCGAACTGATACCTGATGATGAAATCCTGCAAAGCCAATTCCCTGAAGTGATCAAAGAACTAAATGATTGCATCGCCAAGCGGGATGAATTGGAAGCGCTCTTCAACGAAGTTAATGAGTTGGAAGATGGTGCCTGGAGTGAAGAAGAATATGAGGTCTTTCCTAAAGAAGAATTGGCAGAGGTTAAGGCAACCATTAAGAGCTTGGGAGCTGAGCTGAAAGAGCTGAGTAAGGATATCAAGAACAAGACCAAACAGATCAAAGCCCTCAAGAAAAGCGGCGAAGCATACATTGAGATGGAAAGGGCATTAGAATCACTCCAAAAACATGAATCAGAGCTTAAAAAGATAAATGTAGAAATTCCTCATATAAAAAGACAGATAAACGATAAAGAAGAATTATTAAACAATTATAATCATGAAATCAAAGGTGCAGAGGAAGAAAATCAGCAGAAGTTCATCCCTGAAATTGAAAAATTGGAAAAATCGGAAAGACCCACCAGGGGTACTGAGGCAGATCTAAAAGACAAGATTACCCAGGTGAAGGAGATGGTTAGGAAGAGGGATGGTTTATTGGCCAATTTGAATCTGTTAAATGAAAATAAACTGGATATGGAAAATAAATTGGATGAAGAAAAAAATAAATCCCTTAGCCAGCTGCAGGATGAAATAGAAGTACTAAACGCAAAGATAGAAAAACAAACCAAAACCATTGACTCCCACCTTGACCAGATTCAGAAAGTTTCAGATAGGATATATAAATTGGAAGCCCGAAAAGATAATATTGACGAAAATTTAAAGAATTTGAATGATTTAGGTGATTTATGCCCTATTTGTGGTAGTAGGCTGGATGAAGAACATAAAAGAAACCTTAAAAATGAAAAAGAGAAAGAAATCAAAAAGATAAATTCTGAAGTCCATGTTTTAAGTCAGGTTAAGTTAAAGGGTAATGATGAGTTAGAATCGTTCGATAATGACTTAAAAGATTATAAAGCAAGTTTAGATAAAAAAAAGATACTTATAGATAAAATATCTCAATTGAACTTTATAAAAGATAAAATAATAGACTATAAGGGTGTTTTAAGGAATATTGACGAAAATCTGGCATTAATTATTGGAGATACCATGGATTTTGATGGTGTTGATCAATATATAAGCAATTTGGAAACTCTGTTGGAAAGACTAAAGGACTTCTTAAGAAGTCAGGATGAGTTAAAAGAGTTAAAATATCAACTGGAGAAAAATGTTGAAAAAATAAATGCCCATAAAAAGGCCATCCAAAAACTCACTGAAGAAATCCATAATTTAAGGGAAAGCCTTTCCCATGCCGAAGAAAGAATTACCGAGATTACAGTAGTTTTAAAGCAAATAGATGAATTAAAAGAGGAATATGATCATACTGAAAAGGAGTTTCAGTCAATCAAGGAAAAAATTATTTCCACCAGAACTTTGATAAATAGTTTAAATGAGGATATAGATAAGGTTCAAGATGATATCATTAAAAAGGAAAGACTTAGAAAACAATTAGATAAGCTTAAGGATTATCATATTTGGCTTAATGACTATCTAATTCCAACGTTGAGTGTGATAGAAAAACATGTGATGCAGAACATCCATCTGGAGTTTAATGAAAACTTCCAAAAATGGTTCACTCTCCTTATGGATGACCCCAGCAAGACCGGTAAAATAAATGAAGAATTCACACCAATAATTGAACAGGATGGATTTGAGCAGGATATTGATTATCTTAGTGGTGGAGAAAAGACGAGTGTAGCTTTAGCATACCGTCTGGCCTTAAACAATATAGTTAAAAAAGTTTCCACTGGAATGAAATCCAACCTACTGGTACTCGATGAACCAACGGACGGATTCAGTAAAGAACAGTTATTTAAGGTTAGAGAAATTTTAAATGAACTTAACTGTCCTCAAATAATAATTGTCTCACATGAAAGAGAGCTGGAAAGCTTTGCAGATTATGTGTTCCGAATTGAAAAAGTTGATGGAATCTCTGAGGTATCTGAAATGAATTAATCAAATAGGTAATCCTAAAAAAAAGGGAAAATGATAAACATGACCAACCATGAAACCCTGGTCTCCAACAGAATCAAATATTTCCAGACAGAATACCCAGAGGGGGTTCCCGTCAGCATCCTCAAACTGGATCTAGGGGTTTCTGTTGATGAACTAAAAGAAATACTTCTAAGCCTGGCTGAACAGGGGGTTTTATTCATAGAAGATGATTATGTAAAATTGGTTGAAAAACCTCTAGAAGATGAATCTGCCAGTGAACAATCCTCTCAGTCAGAGATTCAGGAAAAACCTTCAAACACAAAGGACACAACTATGGTTAAAGAAGAAGATCTATCCCTATATTTAACTGAAAATGAATTTAAGGCATTTGAAATCATTAAAAGATTAGCTGATAATTCAGGACATATTTCCAGATATATTATGGAAGGAAATCTTTTATACGGGGATTTAAAACTCAGTACTCTGGGAACTTATAACATGATCATGGCCCTGGAAAACAAAGGAGTAATAAAAAAGACACAGCTAACCGATGGAGAATATTACTTAGTCACTTAATTATATTTTTTTTATCTAAAAGAATTATTAAATTTCCCATATTTTTCATTTGCATCCAATTTTCAGGCGTATTTTCCTAATCCCCGATTTATAACAGTATAAGATTAAAGTGATTCATAGTCTTTTAAATTCTTTCAATTGACTTAATAATTCTTTAAAAATAGTTTAACTATCTTATGATCTTATTTATTTATAAGGAACCTTTGATGCAATTATTTAAAGGTAAGGGAAATGTTCATTAGAGAATAAAAGCATTTAAAATGACTATTTCCTGTAAAATATGGTTATAATTTACTTGGTAAATTGCAAGTGGTATTGGAGATGGCCGGTCCTAAATACTCCATTTATTAAACTTCATTGCTGGTCTTAAATCAAAAAAAGAGCATTATAAGAGTTTTTTTCCAGGAATTAAATCAAAAGCTTTATATACTATGTAAAAGTGATAGTCATTCATCCAAAATAGTCCTATATATTCATGTTATAGGATACGGAGGCGGTAAAATTAAGCATAGGTTTATAGTACCAGTGCTAGTACTTTTTACATTAGCATTGTTTTTTAGTGTGAGCGATGTTGCTGCGGCGGCGGAAAATCAATCAACAGTTTTAAATCAACAGAATTCTTCTAGTTCTCAGGATGTTATGATTAATGAGAGTAAAGCAACTCCTGTAAATCCAAAGATAACTTTCACTACCAGTCAAATTACCTCAGCATCATCAAGAGTTAAAACTTTTGTAGATACCAATGACCGGTTACCTAACTTTGTTACCATTTCCAACACTAAAGTGACCATGCCCCAGTTTCTCATGCTTTTAGTCGATGATTTGGCAGCTGTTAACGTTAAATCAACAACTCCTGTCGTTTTAAAGAATGTGGATAACGCATCAGATCCGACTGAAGATGTTGGGGCTGGAAGTTTATCCAAAATAGAATATCTGGAATTGGCAGAGGAAATAGCTGATTCTATAGACTCTACAGGCGCAGCACCAGACTACATAGAAACTTCTTTAGGTAAAATCAGTTACGGCAACTTAATCTATAATTACTCCAAAATAATGAACTACTACAACACCTATAAAAAGCTACCAAACACAGTTTCAGTAGCTGCAAGCACACAGACCCTCACCTTAGATTTAACCAATTCAAATGTATCAGAGATTTTGGATGCTATTGGAAAGGCAGAGGCCAAATATGGAGATGTTCAGGGAATTTCTGATTTAGCTACCTTTATTAAAAAAGGAT
>MVQZ01000086.1 GCA_002067565.1 Methanobacterium sp. PtaU1.Bin242
AGAGAGTGTCCTTTTAAATAACACAATGACTGGAGAACAGGAAGATCTACCAATAGACGGAGTTTTTATAGCGGTGGGTGAGATACCTGCCAACCAGTTAGCCAAAAATTTAGGGGTTGAACTGGATAAAAGGGGTTATATAATCACAGATAAAGCTCAAAAAACCAACATTCCCGGTGTGTACGCAGCAGGAGATATAACAGGCGGGTTCAATCAGTGGGTGATTGCCTGTGGTGAAGGTGCTATCGCAGCCCTTTCAGCATATGAACACATCCAGATGAAGAAGTAAAAAAAATTTATTCCCTACAATTTTCCTGATTTAATGAAGTCTAAAAACTGATTATTAAAGTCTAAAAACCTGATTTTATCAGAATCTAAAGCACTGATTTTATTAATGAACTAAATATATCCATGGTATTCAACTTATAAGGTATTCCCATGACATCTGACGTACGTTTCGGTCCGGCAGGACTTCCTGTAGGATATAAGAGTAACTCTAACCAGGTATGTAGTTATATCAGGGAAATAGGATTGGATGCCTATGAATACCAGGCCACCTATGGGGTGCGTATTTCAAAGCAATCCGCCCTTAAACTGAAGGAGAATTCCCGGGATAATGATATCCTGATTTCCATGCACGGCCCTTATTATATTAATTTATCCTCAAATAAGGATGAAGTGGTGGAGAGATCCATCGAGAGGTTGATCCAGTCGGCCCGGGCTGCAGAATGGATGGGGGCCTACCGGGTAGTGTTTCACCCAGGTTTTTATACCAAAAAAACCCCGGAAGAAGCTATGGAAAAGTTAAATGAAGCAGTGGATGAATTAACTGAACAATTAGAATCCCTGCAAATTAGGGATTACACCTTCGCACCAGAGACCACCGGTAAAAAATCTCAACTGGGAAGTCTTGAGGAGATAATAGAGATTTGCCAGCGTCATGAAAAATTCGCACCCACGGTAGACTTCGCCCACCTTCATGCCAGGGAATGCGGATTGTTTAAGGATAAAGATGATTATGGAAGGGTGTTTAGTTTATTAGAAGATGAACTGGGCATAGATACGCTGCACTGTCACTACACCCATATCGAATTTACTGATAAAGGGGAAAAAAGACACCAAATCCTCTCTGAGGATTATGGTCCTCCACTAGAACCTCTCCTTGCAGAAATAATTGAAAGGGGATGGGATGTCACCCTCATATGTGAAACTCCCCTGCGAGATAGGGATGCAATTTTGATGAAGAGGGATTATAGAAATATTATTAAGGATAAGATCTAGTCAAGAAAAAGAGATCTGGTTTCATGAAAAACTTTTTATCCTTACAAAAATAGAATTTAGTGCAATATTACAAACAAGTTTTTATAAGATAATAAACCATGCTATTAAAAAAATTTAATAAAGAGAGTAGGTAATTATTTGAAATTAAACAACATCATACAGGAACCAGTAACTTCCGATAAAAAATCCACCAAGTCCTTAAACAAACCAGAAAAAGACGCTAAATTGGTTGTACTACAGCCGATAGGTTACCCTTTTCTATGCAATTTAGTTGAAAACCCCAAGATAGAGATATTCGATAAGGAACTTTTTGAACTCTACGCCCGGGAACAATGGTTAGGTTACACAGTAGAAGAGGGTTCGTTTATTTTTGATCAGAAATTACTGCCAGATTACGCCTTTAAAATAATTAAAGCCCATCCAGATAATTCTAAAATAACTGATAGCACCTCTATCCTCCTTATGGAGGTGGAAGAGGTAAGGGAAATTAAGAGAATAGAAAGCACCCTTACCATGGAGGATGTGATCGGACAGGAACGGGCTAAGGATAAATGTAAGATCATAATGAAGTATCTGCAAGATCCCGAACACTTCGGTGACTGGGCCCCCCGGAATGTGCTTTTCCACGGTACACCTGGAACTGGTAAAACCATGCTGGCCAAATCACTCTCCAACGAGCTCAAAGTGCCGTTATTCCTTATTAAAGCCACCAGTCTTATAGGAGAACATGTAGGGGACGGAGCCCGTCAGATACATGAACTATTTGAAGCTGCTAGTATAACCGCCCCATCTGTGGTGTTCATCGATGAGATAGATGCTATAGGTCTTGACCGGAAGTATCAGTCCTTAAGAGGGGATGTTTCCGAGGTGGTAAACGCATTACTGACCGAGATGGATGGTATAAACCAGAATAAAGGGGTAGTGACAATCGGTGCTACAAACAACCCCCACCTACTGGATTTCGCTATCCGGAGCAGGTTCGAAGAGGAGATAGAATTTGCCCTACCTGATGAAAAGGAAAGAAAGGCTATAATTGAGCTTTACGTAAAATCCATGCCCCTTCCCATTGGGTTTGATACGGGTAAACTAGTTAACCCTACCAAGGGGTTATCCGGGAGAGATATAAAGGATCGAATTTTAAAGGTAGCATTACATAAAGCCATTCATGAAGATGAAGAAATTATAACCTGGAAGCACGTTAAATATGCTTTAAAACAGATTAAAGATAATAAAAATGAGCCTAAGGGGATGTTTGCCTGAACCTAAAATATCTTGGCATAAAGATAAAAACGGAACTTGGCATACATAAACGGATGTTTACCTAACATTCCTCTACTTTTTTGTTACGACTTTACTCAGGTGGCGTATTGTGAATATGAAGGATATAATTATTGATTCCCTAAAGTATTCATCTTCAAACTGGGTTAAAGTTGTCCTGCTGGGGTTGGTTGTTTTTTTAGTTGATTTATCCGATACATTATCCTTTTTAGGTGGGTTGGCAGGTGAATTGAGCTTTACAATAATTGTTACCGGACTTATCTTAGGTATCTATCAAATTGGTTTTATTTTCAGGATAGTAGAAGAGACAACCCATGGGTCTGATAACATGCCTAAATTTGATAAATTCTGGAACACATTCCTTCATGGAATGAAAGAAGGCTTGGTGACTGTAATTTATTT
>MVQZ01000088.1 GCA_002067565.1 Methanobacterium sp. PtaU1.Bin242
ATAATGGTGTATTACCGGCTGATTGCATAAAGGATGCCCGGAAAATTGCAGAAGAAATTGGTATACACCATGAAGTATTAAAAGAAAATTTCTTAACAGATGAGTCTTTCAGCTCTAATACTCCCCAGCGATGTTACATCTGTAAAAATAAGATGTACCAGAAACTGGAGGAGTATGCCCTGACTGAAAACTTTGAGGCAATAGCTGATGGTACCAATATCAGCGATTTACTAGAGGATCGTCCAGGAATAATAGTAAACTATCAGAAGAACATATTAACACCCCTTGTTTATGGGGGTATGACTTTAGAAGATGTTTATAATGCTTTAGAGGCATTTAATTTAGATTATTCTCCTTCAACCACTTGTTATGCCACCAGAATATCAACTGGAACTAAAATCACTCCCAAAAAAATAAATAGAATAGCTTACGCTGAAACTCTGATAAAAAACATCGCTGATGTGGGAACAGTAAGAGTACGGGATGAGGATGATCTGGCACGTATAGAAGTTTTAAACATTGATAAACTTTTAAATAGCGGAATTCTTAGCCACATAAATTCAGAATTAAACGCAGTTGGCTTTAGAAGAGTTACATTAGATATCAGTGGTTATGGGGATGTAGAAAGGGATATGGTGATTTACAAGCCCTGTAAGGATGAAGCAAATAAAATAATGTTTGAAACCGAACTCCCCTATGAAATTAATATTCAGGAAACTTGTCAGGAACTGGAGAAGTTAGGAGAGGTTAAATGCTCCTCTAAGATGGGGGTGGCCATGATGGAACTGGAAGGTAGAAATGTAACACTTTTTTCGAAAGGTAAAATAGTAGCCCGGCGGGTTAAAGATAAAGAAGATGCCCAGGATTTAATGGTGAAAGTTTTACCCAGCATTAGACGGGTTTTATAGAATGGTGAAAGTTTTACTACATCAGACATGTCTTTATAGAATTAAGGGTGATATTTTTTGGATAGAAGGGCTGCAATTTTAATTGGAATCCTGACTAGCATTATTATTTTTATTTCAGTGTTTTCCCGCTTGATTGGAGATATTTCTTATTATCTCCTGTTTTTTGCACCTTTAATCGGTGGTTTAATAGCCTCGTATCTTTTTAAAGGAGGATATAGAGAAGGAATGGTTAATGGGGCAATATCTACCATTCCTTTTGCTACATTAATGGTGGTTCTGGCATTTTTAATTTTGAATTTGGACTCAGAAGATTTATTTACAGCTATAATGGCCAGTGATCTTTTAACCATAACTGTACCTGTTTTAATTTTTTCAATCTTCATATTAATAGGAGTTTTAGGTGGATTGATTGGAGTATTTGTCCATAAAAAATTAAATTGAACTAAATAAAAACTCCCTTGAATATTACCAGAATTTTGATTATATTTCCCTATCTTCTTTGCACTGATAAAAATTTATTTAGGTTCTTTCCAGTTTCAGTACGATGATCTGGGGACGTGCAAAGAATCGGATGGGCCAACCCACTGTACCAATACCATTGCTTATAACTAATGTGCTGTTATCTTCTTTAATCACACCGGTTCTGTATTTTTGCCCGTATTTAGAGGGAAGATAGGGTGCCCAAAGCCCGAAAAGGGTGACCTGTCCTCCGTGGGTGTGTCCGGATAAAACCACATCAAATTTTGATTTATCCACCTCGGGAAAGTAATCTGGCTCATGACTTAACAGTATCACAAAATCATCGGATGTTGCATCATCAAGGGCTCCTTCCGGGTTCTGCCAGTCGTTGCTTAAGTCTCCTACGCCGCCAATGCGAATCTTTCCACTGTTATTTCCCACCCAAACACCCATATTTCCAACATCGGTGATAACTGAATTATTCAGGGCTACCCAGGTGGTATGCTGGGGGTCACTGTTTCCTAAAACAGCATAAATACCAAGGGGTGCTTCTAATTTAGATAAGGATTCAAAGGTGGAGTTAACATACTCTGATTCTCCGCTCACATAATCCCCACCCAACAATACCATATCTGGGTGCAGGGCGTTCACTTGGCTCACCAGATTATTAACCCGGGACTGGTCAAAGTAGGGTCCGGCATGGATATCCGAGATAAAAACAATCTTTTTACCATCAAAATCAGGAGGGATCTGATCTGATTTAATCACCACTTCCTTGGTTTCTATCCAGTAGGGTTCAACAAACATGTAACCTACTATTAAAACAGCAAATAAAATGGAAATCACAAATATTCCGGATGTTTTCATGTATATCAGTTTAATTAAATTTCTTTTATTGATTTTCGAAAATTAGATTCTTAATAAGAAATATGATAAAAAAAAAATTTTAAGAAAGATAAATATAATTTTAGCATGTTACATAATAAAAATTCATTCAAATAAGTTGGGGGAGTGCTAAAGTTCCTTATGCACTTCCTGGGCCACTTTTCTCCGGAAACTGGTGATTTTTTTTAGAAATCCCCTGTCATCTTTTCCCATCAGTGTGATGCTATCTCCCTCTATTTCTATTTCAACGTCATCAGCCTTTAATTCATTTATTTCTACTACTATTTCAGATGCATCTTCCAGTAGATCGTTAGCTGAGTAGGTGTAGTCTATGCTGAGTTTATGATGGGGATAGACTTCTTTTATAGCTCTTTTAATGGTTAGCTCCAGTATGTTAAAGAAAGTCTCCAGTTCGGGAGCTTTCTCCCACCACAAAGTGGCCATGATAAATTTCAGATTTATGGGCTTTATGGAGACCTCGCCTCCGTTTTTGGCGATGATATTAATATCTCCCTCTTTAGATTTTATTTTTAAAATAGGTGCATTTGACATATTAATCGCTGATAGCCTTTATTAAATCGGTAGCCCTTACCAGACCAACCAGATCTCCTTCCACGTCAATTACAGGTATCTGTTCTATACTTCTCTGCCTCATTTTATTGGCACATTCCTTAACTGAAGTTTTAGTGGTCACTATGGCTAGATCAGCGGTTGCTACATCTTTAACTTCTTTATCTGAAAATTTAAGATGATTTTTAATGACATAAAGCACATTTTTACTGTCCCAGGACCATTTATCTCCTTCAGTACCTACAGATGTGTTATGGACGGTTTTCTCTGATATTATTTCACTTTCTTCTATAAAATCTGTTTCTGTAAGTATTCCAGATAATTTACCGTCTTTATTCAGGGACAGGAGGACTTTAAGATTGAAGTATCTCATTATTTCGAAGGCGATGTTTAAGGGTGTTTTCTCCCATGTGGTAGGTATGCTCCTGATCACATAGTTTTCTACCGGATCATGGATATCCATCTTCCACAATGCCTTGGTAATTATGTCTGAAGCCGTAACAAGACCTACTAATTCGTCCTCTTGAACTACAGGAACTCTTCTGATGTCATTTTCCAACATCTTAGCTGCCACGTCCTTTATGTCATCATCCTGTCCGGCGGTTATCATATTCCTGGTCATGATTAGAGCTATCTGTTCTTCA
>MVQZ01000089.1 GCA_002067565.1 Methanobacterium sp. PtaU1.Bin242
TGCTGCGCCCCGTAGGGCCTGGAACCTTGTCTCAGGTTCCATCTCCGGGCTCTTGCTCTCACAACCCGTACAGATCAAAGGCTTGGTGGGCCATTACCCCACCAACGACCTAATCTGCCGCAGATCCATCCTTAGGCGCCGGAGCTTTAAGTGGAGAACCATTCCAGGTATCTCCATATATCCGGTATTATCCCCAGTTTCCCAGGGTTATCCCGGTCCTAAGGGTAGGTTATCCACGTGTTACTGAGCCGTTTGCCACGTTCCGAAGAACGTTCGACTTGCATGGCTTAATCGGACCCCAATAGCAGTGGCCTCCGCCAGGATCAAACGGATTTGACACGTTTAATTTAGCGGAAGTTTATTTTGCATTTACTTGGGAAAGTAAACTTTAAAAAAATTAAAGAGGGGTTTCAGTAGCAACCAAATGTCACCACTTCTACCAAAACCAACATCAAACTCAAACGTTTGCTTTTCGCAAGGGTTTGAGCCCTCATTATCTTTAGCTACCAATGGAAAATCAGCTTTCATAGTGTGATATTCTCATACTCCAGCTCACGCCTTGAAATGGTAGCACATATTATACTGCAAGCTTGTAGTTTTACAAACTTTTTAGAAATTAATGCAAAATTTGGTATGACCAACAAAAAAATTTTAATTCATACCCTATCACCAAAGTGATACAACTAAACGTTAGACATCCGACCCTTATAAACTTTTTGATATACCTATCAATCTATTGATCAAGAGGGACTGTTCATATTATTATGACATATTCAAAAAACAGCTGATATTCTTATTAAGGAAATTTATATTTTAGAAATGATTAAAACCTGCAAAAATTGATAACTACACATAAAATCAAAATGAAAATTATTAACATCAATTCTATGAAAAATAAATTATATAACTCGGTTAAATGGGAATTTAACCTCCATTTCTATTCCAGTTTAATATTTTTTAAATAGAGGTAGTGAAGGTAAATCCACATCACCTTATATCGGCTATTTAAATCTTTCGTTTACAATCAAATCACAAATTATTTTTATACTACCAATAGATGTTAAAATGGTGATAAATCATGAAGTTTGGTATCGAATTTGTTCCAAATGAACCCATAGACAAGATTGTAAAGCTTGTGAAACTTGCAGAAGACGTAGGGTTTGAATACACATGGATTACAGACCACTACAACAACAAAAATGTGTACGAAACCCTAGCATTAATTGCAGCAGGAACCGAAACCATTAAACTCGGACCTGGTGTAACCAACCCCTACGTAAGAAGCCCAGCCATTACTGCATCTGCAGTAGCCACTTTAGATGAAATATCCAACGGAAGAGCAACCTTAGGTATTGGTCCTGGTGACAAAGCCACCTTTGACGCATTAGGAATTGCCTGGACAAAACCAGTCAGTACTATAAAAGACGCCATTGCTATGATGAGCACTTTAATGTCCGGTGGAAAAACCGACAGTGGTGCCAACCTGATGGGTGTTAAAGCTGTTCAGGAAAAAATCCCAATTTACATGGGAGCTCAGGGCCCAATGATGCTCAAAACCGCAGGAGGATTCTCAGACGGTGCATTGATCAACGCATCGAACCCAAAGGACTTTGAAGCAGCTGTTCCACTCATAAAAGAAGGAGCAGAAGCAGAAGGTAAAAACCTTGCCGACATCGATGTTGCAGCATACACCTGCTGTTCCATAGATGACGACGCAGGTAAAGCATTAGGCGCAGCAAAAATAGTTGTTGCTTTCATTGCTGCTGGTTCACCACCACCCGTGTTCGAAAGACACGGCCTAGCCCCAGATACCGGTGCTAAATTCGGAGAATTCCTAGGTAAAGGAGACTTCGGAGGAGCCATAGGTGCTGTATCCGACGAATTAATGGACGCTTTCTCTGTTGTAGGAACACCCGCAGACTTCGTACCAAAAATCGAAGCTCTCGGAGAAATGGGTGTAACCCAGTACGTAGCTGGCTCACCAATTGGTCCTGACAAAGAAAAATCCATAAAACTCTTAGGAGAAGTTATAGACAGCTTCTAAATCTTCTCTCTTTTTTTTATTTTTTAAATATCAATTCTATGAATATAGAAATAATTTTTAAAACCTAAAACTGGTTAATCATATACCTCATAAACAACAGCATATCTTTTCTACGTCTAAAAGGAGATCTATAATAACTTTTTCTATCCTCACCCTTCCTGATTCTTAAAGCTTCTTTAATAATTCTTTCAAAACTTGTTGGAACCTTCTTTAATGCATATTCACCGGCCTGATACTTAGATGCAATATCCCCCTCATGCATGGTGTAATAAAGCCTGCTTATACCCAGCACTCCCCACTCAACTCCCGGTTTTAAAAGTGTAATCATACTTTTTATTGAAAAGTTCATAGATGCCTTTTCAACCCAGTTTACCCAATAAGAATTGGCGTTTAATCGGACATAACTAATTAGATCATTCACATTAATATTAGAAAGATAATTATCCGGTATATCACCTTTTAAAGTTATACCATAGTTTTTCAGCATAAACCATGTTACGATACCTGCATTTCCAGATCTACAATCATATCTAATCTTTTTACCATCGAAGCATATAACAGGTCCCATATTCTTATCTAATTTACCAATTTGTTGAAGTGTAACATAAGAACCATCTAAGGCTGTTTTATGATATTTAGAGCTGATTTCTTTGTGTATTTTCTTTAAAGTAACCAGATCTTTAGAAGTCATATCCCGATTAATCACACCAACAAAATCAATGTCACTTTTCCCTTCATGATAATCATCTAACACTATAGAACCAGTAAGATAAAATGAATCTATCAAATTTGGTAGATTATTACTGAAAACCTTAAAATATTCATTTAAAATTATTTTCACATTTTCTGGTAAATTATCCATATTCTATTTCCCATTATATTATCATGTTCAATTTAATCTGGTAATATTCTAGTTCTAATATTATATTTTGAAGCCAGTTTTTCAGTTAATATAGCCAGTTTATGCTGATAAGCCCGAGGAGGTGCAAAAGAATTCCCGAACAATTTTTGAGTTTAGGCACCAGCTCTGGAAAGTGTTCCTTTAAAACATCTAAGTAGCGAACTTTACAGTCTGATGGTTTATCCCCGAAAAGAGTCATCCCCCCTACCAGTATAAATTCAGCGCCATGATCCTTCATCTGTTTAATCATCTTATCCAATTCCTCTTCAGAATCTGATAAAAATGGAAGAATCGGCATTAAATTAGCTCCCACTAAAAATCCCTCATCTTTAAATTTTTGCATGGTTTCCAATCGCTCTTCTACAGTAGATGCTCCCGGCTCAAATATACCAGCCAGAACCGGATCTACTGTAGAAAATGAGAAGGAAACTATTACCCCATGCCTTAATTTATTGCCTAATTTTGGTGGTAGAATGGCTTTTTCATCGATCTTCCTGAGAAGTTCCAGGTCCCTTAAAATTAGTGTGGATTTGGTGGTTACATTTACTGGAAATTTGAAGCGATAAATTATTTTTAAAAGTTCCCTAGTAATTTGCAAATCCTTCTCCAATGGAGGATAAGGATCTGTAGAAGAACCTAAACCAATAAAGCCATATTCCCTTCTCCTGGCCCTTTTTTTTAGCTGTCTGTAAAGAACTTCCGGAGCGTTAACTTTCACCTGAAAGGTTGTGGTATCTTCCCCACCATATTTACTACCGTGAATATAGCAATAAACGCAGTTTAAAGCACATCCCATAAAAGGGTTTACACTATAATCCACTAAAAACCAATCATCCTGCACTTTAAGCTTGTTTAATACGGATTTAACCTTTATTTCCTTGATCATCATCACCCTGTTCCAGTTTGAATGAAATGACTTTCCGAAATGTATCTATGGTGGTTGAAATTAAATTTCTCTAAAAAAACCATAGACTGATTGGGAAAAACTGGTTTAAAAACATTTTATTTTTTTATTCCCCTGCATACTTAATTATCTTCTTTCCTTTTGTTTTAATAAGTCCAATTCTAGCCAAATCTTTAATAACAAGCTCTAAAAATTCTAAGTCAATATCAAATTCAACGTCAAGATCCTTGAAACAAAAAAATTCATTATTGATCTTTTCATTTATATCTAGAATAAATTTCCCGTATTTAACTTTCTTATTCTTTTAGTATGTTATATGGATATTGGACATAAGTCGTATTCTGAAATCAGATGCTTCAAATAAATCTGGCAGTTTACCAATATCCAAATATACACCATCTATAAAGCAAGAATAAGGATCCTCTGAATCCCTGTGGAAAAAAACACTTTCAATAATTGGGCTGATCATGTACTGTTTTAAACTACTCATTTCAAAGAGTTTATTAAAATATTTGGCACCCGGAGGCAGAGAATCACTGTCATCTTCAGAAGTAATATCGTCTTCAGAAAATGATTCTTCCTCTTTTGAAGGACCACTATGGCGAACTTCATCTGGTTTGACTGAAACGGGTGAATATGACTCTTCCACATCCTCATCCTGATTTGATTTTTCAATGGACAAATTTATCATATTTTCATATAGCTCATTTGCTTCTTTCTTTAGTTTTTCATACTCACCAAATCTAAGAGTAACCTTTGTATCATTAAAATCCATTTCAGACACAATTTCTAATAGTTTCTTCTCAACCTCAATTGGATCCTTATTATCCAGTTCCCTAAACTTCCCATTTTCAAAAAGCTTTTTTAAAACAGTTAATGCAACATACAAATATTCCACTAGATTTTCATCGTTTTCATCATCAAGATTTTCTTCTTCAAATATTTTTTCAGCATTTTTTAACTGATCCAAAGCCTTTTCATAGGTTGAATTCAAAAATAATTTCCTTGAAACATCTTGATGAATTCTTTTATCAATCCTGGCCTTTCCCAAATAGGAAAGTTCCTTCACTGCCTCGGCTGCATCTTCCATGGAATCAAATTCTATTTCAATCATTTTAACACCTGCTAAATCGATTAAATCTAGGAATTTCTATTTGTTTACTTTTTTTATGTTGTTTAGTAAGTATTTTTATCTTTTGATTGGTCTGTTAGTTATTTTTTCGGGGTCCTAAGTTAATCCCTAATAATTTATATTACTCAGTTGCAATTCTAACAATGCCCAATCAACATCATCATTTCCCCAACTACCTTTAGAGAATTGTCTATGCACTTTTTCTTACAATGAATACAAATGGGGAAAATATCATCCCCCCAATAACTTCTCAGACCCTATTTAATAACTAAATCAGTTTAAGTCATTAATTAATTTTCAACACTTAATCTGAATTTGGAAAACATTCCTATGCCTATGATAAATAGTATGACTGTGAGGAGTACACTCCATGCCAGGTCATAAGTAATGGCGCTCCATCCGTTCCCATAAATTAAAACAGATTTTAATGCATTTAAAATATGAGTCCAGGGAAGTATATCATATATCTGGAAAGATCGGCCCATAATTTCACCTATGACCATCTGAGGAAGCTGGAAAAATGCTCCAACCACGAAGCTGGTAGGTACCACTACCATTATACCTAAATTAAACGCCTGCGTGTCATTTTTAGCAAAAGAAGCTATAATCATTCCTAACGCAATAGAACCGATTCCCCCAATGACTCCTATAAACATAGCCAATACAATAGAGTTTAAACCTCCTTGCCAGTTGAAACCCATTATCAAAGCAACGGTAAGTAGAATTAAAACCTGAATGGCTGCCACTGCTGACCAGGGAATGAGTGCACCAAATAACATGTCAAATGATCTCATTTTAGATATTTTTAAACGAGCTAAAGTACCTTTTTCCACTTCTCTGGTCAAACTAGCTGCCACCGTAGTGGCTAAAAGTAAGATAGCGAACAACATCATTCCTGGTGCCAGGAAATCAAACTGGGAGAAAGATTCCGTTCCAGAGACTGATTCTACATCGCCCTCAAATAATTTTAAAGTCTCAACTGAAGATCCGGATATCTGGCTTTGAATATGGGCCGCCAAATTATCCTGATACTCCCCAATAATTTTCACCAGTACTGCTTGTGAAACTCCAAAGCCCATACTGGATGAATCTCCCTTAATAAGTAGTTTAAGGGTGTCGTTATTTGAATTATTATCAGTTGATGTTGTTCCTGTTCCTTGAGCAGTGATTGAATCCTCCATTTTATTTACTATAGTTTGTGAAAAATTTTTAGGAATTATAATCATTGCATCAGCTTCTTTAAGCTGTATAAGCTTATTTGCAGTAGATTCTGAAGTATTTGTTACCTTAAATAACTTAACATCACTATTTTCGTATTCAGAATCGCTGAGAATTTTTGTCAGATTATCCCCAAAATTAACCTCTTCATTGCTTAAAGGCATCTTTGCACCTTCATCAAGGTTAATAACTGCCAGATTATGAGTTTCATCACTTTTACCCATATCCCCAAATGCAAATCCAAAAATAATCATGAAAAACATGGGAAAGAGTAGTATCATGAAAAGTCCTCTGCGGTCTCT
The DNA here is from genome assembly GCA_002067565.1 of Methanobacterium sp. PtaU1.Bin242. Classification (GTDB taxonomy): domain Archaea; phylum Methanobacteriota; class Methanobacteria; order Methanobacteriales; family Methanobacteriaceae; genus Methanobacterium_A. Next base: position 6,502 of record MVQZ01000089.1, read on the forward strand.
TATAAGTTCTTTAAAATCTTTAATTGCTACGCTAATGAATTTCATAGTTATTCCCTCAACCTGGTTCCAGTTAATTCAATGAAAACATCCTCCAATGTATTGGGGTGTAATGATAAATCAGCAATCTCAATATTCATGTTTTGAACCTCACTCATTATTTCCGGGAGTTTTCCTACTGCATTTAAAGCTCTTACATTTATTATACCATCAACTTCAATAACTGAATCAATATTTTCCAGGGTTTTAAGTCTAGATATCAATTTTTGATTCATTTTAGAATCAAACAGGTGAATCTCCACTATATCTCCTTCTCCAATCTCTTTTTTAAGATTTTTAGGAGTATCCAGTCGCATTAGTTTCCCATGATCAATAATAGCTATACGGTCTGAAAGACCATCTGCTTCATCCATTAAATGAGTGGTTAAAATAACTGTTTTTCCTTCTTTATCTCGTAAGGATCGGATAAAATTCCACAAAACTCTTCTAGATTGCGGATCCAGCCCTTCTGAAGGTTCATCCAGAACCACTATTTCTGGAGAGTGTATTAATGCCATTGCAAGATTTAATCTGCGTTTCATTCCACCAGATAAATTAGAAACAAGTGTGTTTGCTTTGTCCATTAACATGAGATCTTCTAATAAACTTTCTACACGAGTTTTTAATATATCATTTGGAACTTCATACATTTCGCCCATAAACTTCAAACTCTCCTTACAAGTCAAGCTTTCCCATAAAACAATATCTTGAGGACAGATTCCTATTTTAAGTTTATCTGCATGTCTGATTTCAGTCCCGTCAATTAAGATCTGACCACTTGTAGGGCGAAGTAAACCTACCATCATTTTAATGGAAGTGGTTTTTCCAGCGCCATTGGGGCCTAAAAATCCAAACACTTCCCCTTTCTTTATTTTTAAATTTAGATTATCTACAGCTACAAAATCTCCAAAAGATTTAGAGAGGTTGTTTGCCTCGATTATGAACTCATCCATCATAATATCTCCCTATGTTATTTTTTTTATCAACATCACTATTTAATTATAAAAAAACTGATAAAATATTAATTTAACTCCATTAACTTCTCTAAAAACCGATGAAACATTAATTTAACTCCATTAACTTCTCTAAAAATTGTATAGTATTTTTAATCTCATTTATTCCATGTTCTAGAACTGTTAAGGCTATAGGAGACAGATTTTCACTGTACTTCTGTTTTTTCTTTAGCGTGTCCTGGAGTTCCTGTTTCTTTGATTCATATAATGGTTTAATTACCTCCAGACGTTTCTCTTTAGATATGTAATCAAAGAAAATTGCTTTTATCATAAATTCAAAGTTATTAATATCCGGTTCGGTAGGCTGAGCTACTATCTCCAGAAAGTGTTTTTTTCCTTCATCAGTTATGTGATAAACTTTCTTATTGATTCCTTTCCCATGCATCTCTTTTCCTTCAATTAATCCTTTTTTCTCCATTTTTGAAAGTGTAGGGTATAAAACATTGTTATTAATTTTGAAATAAGGGTTTACAGTTTCTCTAATATTTTTCTTCAATTGATATCCATGGCTGGGTATCAGAAAAATCATGCCTAGTATTATTAAATCGTTATTTACCATTCTATCGACTCTCACCACAACTGATTTAATATAATGATCGTAGTTAGGTTAATTTTAACATAAGTTAAATGTAACATAAGTTATTTCTAACATATAAATCTCTCAGATCTAAATACAAAAATCCCATATAACCCGGTAAAATAAGCATTTAAATGTAGTTTAAGAAAAAATTTAATCAACAATTAACCGATCTTATACACGACCAAATAGTTCTACAAAAATCATATAACCTAAACAATCATTAATTATTAAATTCTATAAATTTAACCACATGAACACTCAGCAACCCCTTAATAACATTCTTCCAGAAATCCGCAGAAAAGCCCTTAAAAAGATGGACAAAAAACCTCCAATTCACCTGGCTGCAAGCTGGTCAGGAGATGACCTTTTGTATTCAGGACCCGGTCGAACTATTTTCATTATCCTACCTACACCAGGTTGTGCATGGGCACTGTCAGGTTCTGGAGGTTGCAGTATGTGCAGTTACATTGCAGATTCTCCGCTGGAAGAAGTTTCATCAGAAGAACTGGTGGAAATTTTCAATGTCCAATTTGAAAGACAGACAAAAAGGGAACCCATCAGTGGACCCACTGCAATTAAGATTTTTGTCTCTGGTAGTTTCCTCAACAAAGAAGAAATCCCCCAAGAGGCTCAAAAGGAAATTTTCAAGATTATTAACGAGTATAATGATATTGAGGAAGTTGTGGTTGAATCCCGGCCGGAGTTTGTCACTGAAGAAGTGCTTCGAGAGTGCTGCAGTCTCCTAAAAGATAAAATATTCGAGGTAAGCATAGGACTGGAAAGCAGCAGCGATTATATTAAAAAATATAAAATTAATAAAGGATTTACAAACGAAGATTTCCAAAAAGCTATTGATATTATTAAAAGTCTAAAATCAGATTATAAAATCACATCTAAGGCCTATATCTTTGTAAAGCCCATTTTAACCTCTGAAAAGGAGGCTATTGAAGATGCTGTTGCCTCTGCTAAATACGCTGAAGAAGTGGGTGTGGACCGCATCTCCTTCTGTCCAGCAACCATTCATAAAGACACCCTTATGGAAGTGCTCTGGAGAAGAGGTTCCTACCAGCCCCCATGGATCTGGAGCATACTAAAAATTATAAAAGAAGTCCGCAGCTCGGTTAAGATTCCGGTAATAATGGACACATCAGGATTTGGAACCAGAAGAGGGCCTTCAAACTGTAAAAAATGCAATAAGAAATTAAAAAACATGATAATAGAATCCAATCTCAATCAAACTATTCCAGAAGAATTTGAATGTGATTGTAAGAATAGATGGGTAGCGGATGTTGAGTTTTCAGAAGTAACCAGATCAACCACTAATCTTACTAAAAATAATTAGTAGGAGATAATCTTATTTCTAAAAATATATAAAAACATTGAATAAACTATTATAATATTTTACAGGCTTATTATTATAAAAAAAGATTAAAATTTAATTAACCGCTGATTTGAGTGTGTTTGTGACAATAATTAAATAGTAATATGGTTCATAAACCTAATCATGAATACAGAGCCTGAAATTTTAAAGCTGATCCAGAAGAAGGGTGATTTTTCTGATCAAGTTGCAGCAAAAATCATTGCAAAACCTAAACTGCTTCCAGTTATTCTTGAGGGAGTTTCCTCACCAACACCCCGAGTGAAGTTCAGATCAGCGAAAATTCTTAGAATTATCAGCATAAAGGCGCCTGAATTACTCTATCCTCATTGGGACTTTTTTATAGATCTATTAAATAGTGATAACAGTATTATTATGTGGAATGCTCTGGATGTGATAGCCAATCTCACATCCACAGATAGTGAGCATAGATTTGATGAAATATTCTCCCAGTATTACCAGTTTCTGGAGGATGAGTCCATGGTCACCGCTGCCCATGTGGTGGATAACAGCGCTAAAATTGTGATTAATCGTCCTGATCTCCAGGATAAAATCACAGAAGCACTCTTAAAGGTGGATAAAATTCCAAGAGATGAGAATTGTCAGGATATACTTGCCGGTAAAGCCATTTTAACCTTCCAAAACTACTATGACTCAATAAAAGATAAAGATAAAGTAATCTCTTTTGCAGAAAAACAAACCACAAGCAAAAGAAATGCAACTAGAACAAAAGCTCTGAAGTTTTTAGAGAAATTTAAAGACTAATTCATGTAACTTTAATGTAAGACGCTGCATTTGATTTCTACTAAAAAATTATATCTCAAACTATAATGCATTAAAAATCTAAAACCCCAAAACATCTTAAAAATTGTTGAACACCATAAATGAGCTGATAGCCTGATGATAGAGATTTTAAAGGATCGCTGGTGTGTTGAAGACCAGATCAGACCTTCTTTAGGTAGGAAAATAAAGTTAGAGGCGGATTTATACACTGATGAGAGTGTTTTAAAGCTCCCATTGGTAGGTGTCGTTGATGATGCAATTCTTGAATTGAAGATTTATGGAGTGAACCTGGGCCGTGAATTGACCTATATCAAAAAGGAGGATCATATTCTCATAGATCTGGGTGAATTGAAGAATTGGACTTCCTCCCCAGATTCCCGTGGATTAACCCTGATCCGACTGAAAATGCTCTTTAGAATAATTGATCCACATTTTCATTTATCCAAGATGGACCTGGGATATGAAACCTATCTAAATGTTTTTGGATATAAACTGGATAAAGGTTCCATAATCCTGCCTTTAGGTCTTAAGATGGAGAATAATGGGGAAATAGAGATTGAATCCTCCATCAAATGTGGTGGTAAATCAGAAAATCTTAAAGAAAAGTACATGGCAGATCATGTGGACATCCATAACAAGAAGAAAAGATATAATTTCAGTGTTAAAGAGGATATGAGGGGATTAATCGATTCTGAGGACTGTGAAACCGAATTTAAAGTTTCATATAAGACAGTTAATGATAAAAAATTCATTATAATCCCTATAGTGTCTGTTGCTCTGCTTATTTTGGCTTTGTTTAGATCTTACGGGATGGTTACAGGCGCTACCAAATTTGATATCCGTTATCTGGCAGCTTCAGTGGCCTTTCTGGGTCTTATATTAAATTTTATGCGGGATGGCTATGAATTACCCCTCAGAAAACTGATATTCTTCTCAGTGCTGATTCTTATAATTGAACTTTGTCTGGAGCTAATATTCTTGCCATATGGATAGAATTTAGACAAAAAAAAGTATAAGGATTATGACTGAATCTTTCGCAAAAGCTCTTCAAATGAGTTTAGGTCCAGCATATCATTTTCCTGCCAGTACTGATGTTCATAGGGAAGCCATTTTGCACCATAGGTTACCTTATTTTTCATTATATGGAAGCATTCCTCCAGATCATCGTCAGTTTCAGCCTTTTTTTCACTATTTATATAGGGATAGACCACTTCAGCTGTTTTATGGGCTTCTTTAAGCGCTTGTTCCGGATCGGTGAGTGTTTTTGGAAAGGTACCATAGGTTCCCAGATAGGTTACTATTTTCACGCCTGTTGCACAGAGCATCATTTTAAGATAATCTTGAACTTCCGCAAGGCCACTGTTAGCGGTTGTGGATACGGTCATCCCAGATTTACCTGCTAATTTCAGAAGATGATACCAGCTGCATAGTCTGTCTAAAAATGTTTTCATCTGTCCGGTGACTTGCATGGTGTAAACCGGAGATCCCCAGATTATAAAATCCGCATCCATCATCTTCTTTTTTAACAATGGCATGTCATCCAGTTTGTCCTGTGGACATTTTCCCCTCTTCATACAGGACCAGCAACCCTTACAATGGTTAATATTCACCTGTCCTGCAGTTAAAACCTCATAATCAATACTTTCATCCATTTCCTGCAGTTTATCCAGCATCATTCTGGTTAGGGTGTGGGTGTTGGAATTCTTCTTTAAGGGACTGCCTATAAATCCAAAAATCTTTTTCATAAAATTTACCCCCTGTTTATAATATTATCAATATTTTATAAAGAATTTTATTTCATAAAAAATTATTTCTTTTTAATAATACTTTAATAATCACTGCCGGATCATCAAAAAATCTTCAAATTTATGATAAATATATGAATACATATACACCATTTAGTATAAAACCAGCTGTTTAGCAATTTTATATAATCAAGATATTATTAGTTCGTTATATCAGGGTTTA
>MVQZ01000090.1 GCA_002067565.1 Methanobacterium sp. PtaU1.Bin242
AAAGTACCAAAAACAACAAACCAAATAGAAAACTACTTCCAAAAAACACTCCCCCAGCACATTAAAAAGATAATGAAAATCCCCAAAGGCGTAATGACAAGAATATGGCAAAGAAAAAAATTCTGGGACCAACGAAACCTCAAAACCACCTAACCCACAAAAAATTTACAGTGCCTTTATTTAATCAAAATCAATTTATATCTGTTACAAAATATTAAACTAATGAATTATAATCATTTTTTAAAGGAAATTAATTTTTTGTCATACCTTACATATCCATAAATTTACAGGTATAAAAATGAGAGTCTTACACATCGGATGGGGATTCAGACCCTGGAGAGGTGGAGGTTTAATAGAGTACACCGAGGATTTAATGGATGCCCAAGCAGATAATGGCTGGGAAGTTTATTACTTTTTCTCCTGCAGACATTATCCTTTCAAAAAGACCTCCCTAAAGGTCTGGAAAAATAAAAAAGTAACTATGCTCGAGGTGTTGAACTCTCCCATATACCATCTGGGTGGTATGGGGACGGTACATCCTCAGTTAGATCTGTCCGAACCACATACAGAAAACATTTTCAAAGATGTTTTACGACGTGTCAAACCAGATATAATCCATATCCAGGAATTAGCCGGATTACCAAGCTCAGTAATTGATATTGCTAAAGATGAATTTAACATTCCACTAGTTATGACTCTACATGACTTTTTTTTATTATGTCCCACTTTAAACCTGTTTAACTACAAGAATCAAAATTGTTTCAAGGACCAAGTGGGTGAAGACTGTGTTATATGTTGTGGAAATGCCTACGAATCCCTCCAGAAATATCAGATCTACACTTTAATCTATAAAGTTCTGGAGATTGTTCATCTCCACGAGACTGCTAACAAATTGTTAAACCGCTTAAGAATGAGATCTACTTCATTAAGTAACGAACAAAATCAAATAAACCGTGTTAAGAGTCAGTTATATCAAAAAAGGAGAAATATTAACATTAAAAGATTGGAGAAAATCGATCTATTAATTGCCCAGTCCAGTAGAGTTGAAGAGATCTACAAGAAATTTCTTTCAAACCCCAACATCATCACCCTGCATTCCACTGTTAAACACTTGGAATTAATCAAACCCAAAGAAATTAAAGCTAAACATCCCATTAAATTTGCCACATTATCTGGTTGTTATTCCATCAAAAAAGGATCCAGATTAATCTTAGAAACAGTTAGGAGATTAAATGATGAAGGTCTCGGTGATTTATATGAAATGCATATCTGGGGAGAGTTTGACTACCAGATTAAAGAGATAGTAGAAATTCCCAACGTACATTACCACGGATCATATGAAATAGACCAGTTAGATGAAATATTAAACCAAGTAGATGTGGGGATCATCCCATCTATGCTGGAGGAAGTTTATGGTTACACTGGAATCGAATTTTTAAAAAAGGGTATTCCCATAATAGGAAATGCCAAAGGGGGAATAACCGATTATACCATAAACGATCTAACGGGATGGGTGAACAGCACGGCTTCTAGCCGGGAATTGGTAAATATAATTAAATACATCCTTAAAAACCCCGAAAAGATCGATACCTTGAATAAAAAGATTTTAAACGATAAAACATTGATTAAATCAATGGACACTCATTTTAAGGAGATTAATGGAATTTATAATCGAATTATTAAAGCATGAATATCCATAATTTTTATCCAGACTAAAAATTATTTTATATTTACGTATTATTTCTTCAATGATTATAACCCGTAAATTTGACTTTTAGAAAATTTTAATCGTACAATAACTTTTTAGGTTTTTTATTATCAAAATTTCCCTTTAACCCGTCTATATAAGCCTCTTTTACGAAATTAATTCTCCTAATTTTATGATCATCGTAGATAATTATACCCATTATGATGCCCAATAACTTAATCATAACCTCAAAATATAATCTTAATCTATTTTTACCGTATTTAACGCCAATCCAAGTAATATTACGGGGATAGAAATAGTTTAGCCATAATTGATTGTAGGGGTATCGTTTAGATTTTCTATAAATCCTTCTTTTTTCAAAGGATTTCTTTGAATATTCATCCTTATGAATGATGGTACTGCTGGTAATCAACAGGATTCTACCTATCTCCCTTAACCTTATGCTGTAATCCAGATCATCAGCATGGATAAAGAAATCTTTATTAGGAAAACCTATGCGTTTAACAGCATTTTCTGGCACCAGCAGGCCCACAAAAGAGCACATATCTATTTCCAGGCACTGGTTCTGATAACTCTCTTCCGGTACATACTCCTGTAAGGGAATTCCTTCAAAATTGAAGTAGCCTCTACTGGCAGTGATGATAGAGTTATCAACACCCAGAACTTTTGAACATAAACCGGATACATTCTTTGCATCTTTATATTCAATTAAAGAGGATAAGCAATCTTTTGTTGGTTCTGAATCATCGTCCATCAACCAGAACCAATCGTAACCTTCCTTATAAGCCCTTTTCAATCCTTCATAAAAACCACCCGCTCCACCAGTGTTCTCTTTCAGTTTCAGATAATAGAGGGTTAAGTGGTTGTGGTTGTACTTTCTCTCCCACTCCTGATCCCAATTTACGGGTGGTAACTCATCTATATAACCATCTTCTAATAATAATTCGGGTGTTCCGTCTGTTGAGGCATTATCCACTAAGTATATGGATAGTAATGGATCCTGTTTTTCAAGTGATTTCAGACATTCTATCAACAGTTCTTTACGATTATAGGTAACCACTATCGCACATACTTTGGTATTGGAATTCATGGGTTAATTTTCTCCAGATCTTAGGTTCAATTAAAATTCAATGATTTAACTTCCACTGATATATCTTCCAGTTCATCTATTAATTCCTTGATCTCCTCTTCTTTAATGCATTCCTGCTTTTTCATTTCCCATCCCAGGCTATCATATTTTTTAGCAGCTAACTGGTGAGTTGTGAATATTTCGATGTACTTAATATTATAATCCCCAATGAAGTCCATTAAAGAATCGATATTTTTTCTGTTAAAGGTAAATGGCTTTATCATTGGGAAACGAATTATCATATCCTTATTTTTACGGGATATCATTTGGAAGTTTGTTTTAAATTCTTCTAAATTAGCGTGGAGAACACTATCAGCTAATTCTGCATCTAAAATTTTAACATCGATGATGAACAGGTCCACTGAATCGATGATAAGATCTAAACACGATACCGGGGCAAAAAGAGATGTTTCAACTGCAATATGGATATCTTTTTCCCTGAGTGTTTTAAAAATATTTAAAAGTTCATCAGCTTGCAGTAAAGGTTCCCCACCAGAAAATGTTACTCCCCCACCCGTTTGGATGTAATATTCCCGGTCCATTTCCAGTGTACTCATAAGATCTTCTTCACTAATTTTTTCCCCATAGATTCCTAGAGCACCGGTGGGACAACCTTCAACACATTTTCTGCATTTAAAACAGTATGCTAACTCGTCAGCAGCTAGGGTCAGAACATCCCTTGGTTCTTTAAGAATTTCCACAGGACAAACCTCTGAACATTCACGGCAATGGATACAGTCCTCACTATTAAAATAAAACTGGGGGAGATCAGAAATATTTTCTGGATTACAACACCAGGGACATCTAATGGAACATCCCTTTAAAAAAACAGTAGTACGAATTCCAGGGCCATCATGCAAACTAAATCGTTGTATATTGGTGATTTTGAGACTCATACTGTAATGCCCTCTTGATTATGAGATCCTGGTACTTCTCAGGGAGATCTTTAAAATAGGCACTGAACCCCCAAACTCTCACAATCAAATTGGGGAATGAATCAGGATCCTCTTTAGCTTTAATCAATATTTCAGGGTTCAATACGTTAATCTGTAACTGCATAACCCCTTCTTTAAATGAAACCTTCAAATAATCGATGAATTTATCTTTAATACTTTTTATGAAGCTCTTCTCAGCAATGATATCAACCACACCACCATTGAAGGCTTTATCATAATTTAGAGCTGAAGCAAAGTTACTGATGGTCGTGTAACTTATGTTGTAATTATCAACGGGAGATATATGAACACCGAATGGTTCACCATGACTCCTACCATCAAAAGACGCAGGAAAATAAAGGCTATTGGTAATGAAACCGGGAGAACTTAATCCAAATTTATATTTAAACCCGAATTTGTTCCTGAAATTATCCAAGGAAAGTTGTACAGAATTTATCAATTCATTGGTTAAATCCATCACCAGATCTTCATCCATCCCGTATTTAAATCCTTTATTAGATAATTCATATCTTAATTTTTCATCTGACTCAAAATTCCCTTCTAAAACCTTATATACGCCTTTTAAATCGATTCTTTCCTCATCGTAAACCATTCTCTTGATGTTCAATAAAGCGTTGATGGTGTTTCCCATCCCCACGGATAACAATCCATAATAGTTATATCTGGCTCCCCCTTGTGAGATATCCTTACACTCCACAATACAATCATCCACCAATAAAGATAGTAATGGTGCCGGTTCAAAATCAACTTTATCCACCGATTCAACAACTTCCTCAATATATTCCGCTAAATAAATTTTATATGAACCTAAGAATCTTTTAAATTCACTGATATTTCCTTTTTCTTCATGGACACTCTTTAATAACCTCATCAATGGAGTTAAAAAATTTATATCGGTTAAATTATTTTGATCTAAAGATTTTCCAGGAATGAAGGGTTCCCAACAGGCGGAGGTAGCATAATCAAAGGAATCCTCCTCTCTGTATCCAAAGTTGATCAAGGAATTAATTATCACTTCATCGTTGGTGAAAAGTGGATATCCCAATCCTGCCTCTAGGCATCGTAGTGCCATATCCCATACTTCTTCCGGGGTGTTATCATGTACTCTTAACACGATTTTAGGATCCGGTAATCTTAGATCCTTTAAAGCTTCCATGAAAATAAGCGTTAATGGATTGGTGGAATCTGTTCCATCTGGATTTTTACCACCCAAGACTATGACTTGACCAGTATCACCCAGTAAAGCGTTGCTTTTATATTCATAATATTTATTGAGACTCCTTAGGAATCCTATAATTAAATCCTTGGCTTCATCTAAGCCTAATAATCCAGTACTTAAATCTTTCTCTAAAAATGGATATAAAACATTATCCAGTCTCCCTAAACCTACTAGGGAATGTCCATCCATCCAGATCAATGAATTAATAAATAAAACAGTTTGAAGCGCCTCCTCTAAAGTTCTGGCAGGATGTAGGGGAATGTGTGAGAAAATTTCAATTAGACGCCTGATATTTTTATTTTCAGGATCTTTCCCTTTATTTTCAGGATTTTTCTCCTGTAATTGTCGGAGATGATGAAGCTGGCGATCTTTTAAAACAGTTATGCTTTCCAAAGTATTTAATAAGCAGTTTAAAAAGGATGTCTCTGAATTATCTAAATTTTTATCATTTAATTTTTCTATTATCTCCTCTTCTATCCCCATAAGTCCTTCATTTAATAATTTAGCATAGTGAACCGTCAAATTTCCAATGGGTGTGTAGTGATAGTCTCTGGGAATCGTGCGTATTTTGGTGTCGATGGAATACATGAACTTATCCAAGATACTATGGTCTATCCTGGATTTTTCGCAGATTTTTCTAAAAAAGTCAACCTTCCTGTTTAACACGTCTTTTTCCCTGGATTTAATAAACCGAATTTGTGTTACATCCTTAAGAAGATTTTTCTTATTCTTTGAATAGGTGATATTTTCTTTATAATATCCATAATATTCGGCTGCATAAGAATACAGTGGCCATCGCCTTGCAAATTCGGGTATTTTTATAATATTTTTAACCTCCTTAGAACAATATACTCCATGATGCAGATAATTACTTCGGTTATTACTACTGCTATGGCCGCACCCCAAGAACCTAAAAGGACTATCAAACCAATTAACAACAATAAATGGATGACACCAGCGATTATAACTATCGTAGAAAATTTTTCCTTATAACCGAAGGCTACAAGACCCTGAATTCCCAGGATATTGTTTACCCCCACTGCAAATACAACAAAAACCAGTATCTGTAGGAGTGGTATGCTTTCAGAATACTCACCACCAGCGAGAAGTTGAACTATAACCGGAGCGCAAAATAGCAGTACGATGGAGATCAGGAATGAAAACACGCCAATGAAGATTAAAAGTTTTTTCAGTTGTATTTTGGCCTTTGATCTGTTTTCTAATTGTAATTTAGAAAAATAAGGATAAATAGCCTGACTGATGGGGGATATTAATCCCTGTAGTGCCCTCACAATAGTTTCGGCCACAGAATAATACCCTACAATGGTGTTGCTTACAAATAATCCTAGAATGAAACGGTTGGATGTAGTGTAAAGACTGATAGCCAACGTGGAAAGGAAAAGATGCCAACCTTCCTTCATCTGATATTTTATATCATCCATCGATGGTGTGATAAATTCAACGTTGAACTGCCTGTGAACCAATCCCAGGGACCAGAACCCAATTACTATGGTACCAATGGAGTTTATTAAAGGCACGTAAAGATAGTCTTCCGGGCTTCTAACGAAGATGAATATAGCCACAGTGTATATCACACCGATTAAAATGTTCAGGATACTTATATACCTCATCTTTTCCATTCCCTGGAAAAACCAGGTGGGTAATAGTAGATTACCCAGTACCAAACCAAAGGTGAAAAAATATAAAAGCCAGTCACTCCTGAATTTATCAAAACTAAAAACTACAACGGTCATTATAGTCAGGCTTAAGAGCATCAACAGGAATTTGGAAACCATCACTGAACTGTAGATGTTGGATATTTTCTCATCATCGTCTCGATAAATGGAAACTTCCCTGGTAGCTGACAGATTAAACCCATAATCAGTTAAAATCTGGAAATAACCTATGAAAGCCAGGGCAAAAGCGATTAAACCATACTTATCGGGTCCCAGAATTCGAGTTAGATAAGGAAATGTAATTAAAGGCAGAATATAGCTAAATCCCTGTAATCCGAATAATGAAACGATGTTATCCAAGATCCTTTTGTATTGTGCATTATTCAAAATTTGTTTTAAAAATTGGAGCATACTGCAAACCCTTTTTCATAAAATAATTTTAAATATTATTTATCCTAAATAGATCACGAATAATTATAGAAATAATTAATAGAATAATCTATCATCTAATCTTTTTTAGAGTAAGATAATTCATTTTCATTCTCTAAATCTTTATCACCTTGGAGAGCAATTTCCCGGGCAATATTGGTTATCTCCTGTTCAATATTCTCTATCATATTGTATATTCTGAATATTAGATAGTAACAGCCGATAAGTCCCAGTATCAGTATCACATCTAATCCCCGGCCAATACCGGTTATATTAGCGAAGTATCCTGTGGCTTCGGGAAAGATGGAAAGACCGATGAGAACTACCCAGACAACACTCCAAATTAATAACATTCCCAGGGACATCTTACTTTCTCTGAATCTTATAAAGGTGTAAATTATACCTACTATTCCAATAATTATCCCGATATATTGGTACAACATCAGCGCCATCTTTTTAACCTCTTTTTATTTAATAATTATTTTAGAACGTCCCTTATCATCTTCACCAGTATCTTAATACCTACTTTCAGGTTGGTACCCTTCGCCAGGGCATATTCAGTGTATATGGTTTCTATGGGCACCTCTTCCATTCTAAGTTCCTTGTGTTTGATCTCCCGGATTATCTCCGAGGAGATACCATATTCACGTGATACAACATCCAATGCTATTGCTGCCTTCCGGTTAAACGCCCGTAAACCCGACTGGGAATCCTGGACATGGGAGCCGTAGAACATCCAGGTGATGAGGTTCATAAGTTGATTAGAAATCTTCTTTACTCCGGGCATATCATCAAAATCTCTTACCCCTATAACCACATCTGCCTGTCCCTTTATTATGGGCTGGCAGACTGGCAATATATCATCGGGGTTATGCTGTCCATCGGCGTCGAAGGTCACCATTATATCTGCGTTTTTCCTTAAACAGGCTTCTATACCTGTTTTAAGGGTAGCGCCCAGTCCTCTGTTTACAGGATGGTGGTATAGATATCCCCTCCCCTGATTATCTTCAATTATATCCTGGGCTATCTTGTAGGTCCCGTCGGTGGAACCGTCATCTACAACCACGAGTTTCAGACCCCTACTGAGGAGTTCCTTTAACACGTCGCCGATGATATTTTCCTCATTATATGCGGGTACTATCACCCATATATCCCCCTCTACTAGGGCGAATAATTTCGGGGTGTTCTGGTTTTTTAAATGTTCATTGGACATATGGATTCTTTGGAAGTTTGATTTTTTTTAACACCAAATTTTATTATCTTAGCTTTAATAAAAAAATTTGTTTATAAATAATAAATAGAGTTGTCTTGATTAATTTTTTTTAATTTTAAATTTTTTTTATTTAACTATCATAATGGTTGATTTAGATCTAGTCATTAAATGTTTCTTTTTAAAGGTTATAATCTTTTGGTGGTGTGTTTACTGTAATGAATGGGAAAAATTGTTCT
>MVQZ01000091.1 GCA_002067565.1 Methanobacterium sp. PtaU1.Bin242
ACCAACACAACCAACCATTACATCTGGGGACTCGTCTATTTTCTCCAATTGTTTTTTAGTTTCCTGTCCTATGATGGTTTGATGAAGCATCACATGGTTTAAAACACTACCTAATGAATAATAAACCTTTTCATCAGTCAAAGCATCTTCTATGGCCTCTGATATGGCTATTCCTAGGGAACCGGGATGTTCGGAATCTTTTTCGAGTATTTTTCTTCCGAAGGGGGTGCGATCGCTTGGAGATGGGATTACTTCTCCATTGTACATCTGCATGATGGTTTTCCGGTATGGTTTTTGCCTGAAAGAAACGTTGACCATATAAACGGTGCATTCCATATCTAATAGACAACATGCAAGGGATAATGCAGTTCCCCATTGTCCTGCTCCTGTTTCTGTTGTAAGTCTTTCTGCGCCGTCTTGTTTTGCGTAATATGCTTGAGCTATGGCTGTGTTTAGCTTATGACTGCCGGTGGGTGAGAGGTCCTCCCGTTTGTAGAATATTTTGGCAGGGGTGTCCAGATATTTTTCCAGACGTTTAGCCCGGAATAATGGGCTGGGACGTCCTATCTGCTTATAAACGTTTCTTACTTCTTTTGGAATTTCTATCCATCGTTCTGTTGACAGTTCCTGTTCTAAAACCCCTTTAGAGAATATTTTGGGTAGGTTCTCTAATTGTTTTCCTTCCTCAGTTTGAGAATATGGGGGAAACTCCACAGGTAAGTCAGCCGCTATGTTATACCATTTTTTTGGGATATCTTTTTCAGATAATGTAACTTTGTACATAAAATCACTCTTCAATATGATTTATACTCCTTATTTGTAGCAATTTTAGCCTGTTTAGGCCGGGATATATACACATTAATATGGTACTAATTTAGGATATGGTCTAATTTAAATCTTTGTTGTACATATCTGTACATATTTTTTATATTAAAGCATTTAGAAATTAGAGAGTTGATTTGTAAGAATTAAGTTATTAATATAAAGCAATAAATGTCATAAGAATTTAATTAATCAATAATTGTTAAGCCTTAATTATTGGAATAAGAACTGATAAAAGCTTATTTTACAGCGAGATTGATTAATTTGATATTTATAATTATTAGTTTAGTTTAATATATAATCAAAACCAATATTCATATCATGAAAATATTGGCTGTGGATGTGGGTGCAGGAACCCAGGATATAATGTTTTATGACTCAGAACAACCGGTTGAAAACTCAATAAAGATGGTTTTACCATCACCGACTCGTATAATAGCCGAAAAAATACGACGACATAAAAATGATCTATTTCTAAGCGGCGAAACCATGGGTGGGGGATCAGTGAACAAAGCAATAAAAAACCATTTAATGAAAGGTTACAGGGTTTTAATGACAGAAAACTCAGCCAGGACAGTAAGAGATGATTTTAACCGTGTTAGGTCTTTAGGAGTTGAAATAATTCCTCCGGGAGAGAAACACCCAGAAATAGCCGAAATAGAGCTTAAGGACATAGATCTAGATGCAATAAGAGAATCACTTTCCAAATTCAATGTGGAACTTGAATTTGACTATGTGGGAGTTGCAGTACAGGATCATGGCTTTATGGAAGGTATGGGTGATAGGAACTTCCGTTTCATGAAAATAAAAGAAAAATTGGACGTTCCCAGATCACCGGAAGATTTTGCCTATTTTAATGAAGTTCCTGAATATTTCACTAGAATGAATGGAGTTTTAAGAACCCTTAGAGGTTATAATGTCGCTATAATGGATTCAAAATTTGCTTCTATATGTGGGGCTACCTGCGATGAATATGTGAAGAATTTACATAGTTTTGTAGCATTAGATATCGGAAATGGCCATACACTTGCGGCTTCATTTAATGAAGGAAAAATTTCAGGAGTTTTTGAACACCATACTGGCATGCTGACACCAGATAAGATAACAAATTATGTTGAAAAACTGGTAGCAGGAACCCTGTTCCATGAACAAATTCATGATGACGGTGGCCATGGGGCTTGGGTGGCAGAACCCACAGATGGTTTTGAATGTGTGGTGGCAACCGGACCCCAGCGCAGAATTCTTCAAAAAACAGATTTCAAGGTACATTACGCTGCTCCTGCAGGGGATGTGATGATGGCTGGACCTTCTGGAATTATAAAAGCCATAGAATATAAAAATAAAAGATAATCATTTTTTTAGTTAATTTGCACAATTTTTATCCTAAACAGTATTTGGTAGCTTAAAGTTGATATAAATGATATTAGATCCCCATATACACAGTAAATATTCTGGTGATGCTACATCATCTCCAGCAGATATAATTAGAAGATCTAGGGAAATTGGCTTAGATGCCATTGCTATAGCTGATCATAATACTCTGAAAGGTTCTCTGGAGGCAATAAAGGAGTTTAAAGGTTTAGATGATTTTTTAGTAATACCTGCCATGGAGGTTAGTACCAGCA
Organism: Methanobacterium sp. PtaU1.Bin242; assembly: GCA_002067565.1. Lineage (GTDB taxonomy): Archaea > Methanobacteriota > Methanobacteria > Methanobacteriales > Methanobacteriaceae > Methanobacterium_A. The sequence continues at coordinate 2,448 of MVQZ01000091.1, forward strand.
AGGGACATATCGTGGCTCTGGGTATATCTGAGGAGATTAAGAAAGGAATTTCTCCAGAGGAGGCTGTTGAAAATATTAGGGGTCAGG
>MVQZ01000092.1 GCA_002067565.1 Methanobacterium sp. PtaU1.Bin242
AAGCTTAGTCTCATGCAGTATATCTCTAACTTCTTCTTCAATATAGGACGCTTCAAGGGATGAATCCAATCCACTGCGCATTTCTTTCGTTTTAGACTGTAATCTCAGGAATAACTTAACCATAAAAAACATATCCCGCCGCAGATCACTGATATAGAATCTGCCATCTTTCTTTAATACCCTGTGGATTTCATTAAACACTTTAACCTGATCCTCCTATTCATGTAGAGAAGCATTGGAAAAAACTGCATCAAACACTCCATCATCAAAGGGCAAAGCCATAGCATTCCCCACAACATATTCCGCCCTATCTCCCAATCCATATTCTAAAGCGTTTTTTTCTGCAACTTTAACCATGCCTGCACTGATATCTAATCCAGTTAACCTGGTTCCTTCGGTATTTTTAAGCCATTCCAGGCCCAAATATCCAGGACCAGGCCCGATTTCTAAGGCCCTTCCACTTTGAATGCCCGATTCTACTATCTCAGCAGTGTAAAGATATCCTTTATCCCGAGAGTTTCTCATCATCTCGTCATAGTCATGAACTATTATACTGTCCTGGATACCTTCGTCTGTTTCTTTTTTTCTTGGTTTAGTCATGATATTATCTAAACCTTTTTCGCCTCATCCCTCTTAGCAGAAGCCCTCTCAATTTCCCGTTTAACCAGACTTAACATCTCATCAGTCTGATCTAGATCAGTTTCCAGTCCACTTACTGAAGGGTCCTTATATTCAAGTGCCCCTGCAGGTGAAAAGTCATCTTCAGAAACTAAGACCCCAAAGGAGCGACCTATCTCTGGTTCAATTACATCATCCAATGGATTATCCAGCCTGTCTTTAACATCTATGTTAAGGACTGAACGAAGATCATCTTCTGTTATCTCCGGACCGAAACCTATCACTATTATTTCCCGTGGGTCGAAGGCATTTATCACTGTGTACAGGTTTCCTAATGGTGGTTTTGGTTTTTCTGATGCATCGGACATTCCGAATCCTATGGTATGATACCAGACCCTTCGGAAGTCTTCGTAGGTTTTATGCTCTTTTAATCTCCTCCTTACTATGGATACCATCATCATCTACAACACCTCAATTTAATTATTCATTGTATACAGGTTTATTTTCTTCTTTTTCCTTTAATTTCTCCTTCTGGTAAACTTTATAAGCAGCATAGGTGATTCCTAAGATAAGAGGCCCTATAAATAGTCCCGGTAGACCCATGGTTACTGCACCATAGATAAAACCTAATAAGAATATTAGCGGGTGGATTTCGGAGTACTGTACTGATATTCGGGGCCTGATGTAGAAATCTGTGGAGGTTTCGATTATCCAGCCGAATATGATGACCAGAACTCCCTGTAATGTGTTTCCCATGAGCATGCTAAAAAGACCAATAGCACCATAAACGATCCAGGGACCAATAACCGGTATAAACATGGCTATACCACTTAATATAGCTAACAAGATTACATAGGGGTAACCCAGGAAATAATAGATTACTCCTGAAAGTATCCCCAGTATAACTGCCGGAATAACGTTCCCCACGATGATGCTCTTTAAGACATCATCTGCACTGTCAAATACTTGCTGGTAGAAATGTTTATCCTTTTCTGGTACCACATCTTTTACGTATTGAATCACTTTTTCACCATCTCTGGCGAAATAGAATGTAGAAAATATCAGTATCAGTAGTTGGGCTGCAAGTCCAGGAATTGAACTTATTATTGATATGGTGTAACTGGCAACTGTTGAGATGGATTGAGTTATCCATGACTTAATCGTATCTACCATGGTTTGTGTGATGTTAGGTGCTAAACCAAGATTCTTAATAGCCTGGTTTAACTGGGTGGTGTCAAGGTTGTTAGCGGAAGCTGCCTGTTGGAGAGAACCAAACAAAGAACCGGCAATACTTATAAACTGACTAAAAGTGAAGTATAAAAGCAATATGATGGGTATGGCTAATATTATCATCCCCAGAAAGACTGCTAAGGATTTATACTTGACATATGGCTGGATGTATCTACAGATGTAGCGTACATAGTAGGCCAGTATAACCCCAAAAATTAAGATAGACAGGATAGGTATTAAAATTCCAATGGACAGAAGGGTTAAAATTATTATGAATGGTATAATTGAAGAACGGGATATATTATTGATGATATCGGGAACCATTAATTCACCTCAAACTTTTATAAAAATTATTAAATTTTACTTTAATAAAAATTGTTAATTTACCAGTCATAAGGTTTTAGATCTGTCTTTAGGATTTCCAGCGGGTGTTATGATTGCAGCCACTTTCTGGTCATTCTGCCCTTACAATTAAGATGGGCAGAGAGGTAGATTAAATAGTAACTAGCGCGGGATTGGAATTTTAAACTCTTCATACGGGGTTAAACAGTCTTAGTTCGGTTAAATGTGGTTGTACTGTTAGGTGGTGAGGTAGTATAGTCCTGTAATGTAACTGTTAAATTATTGGTCTTACCATTAGATATGGCGGTAAAGTTAAGTGTAAAATCGTTGTATGGATCATTAAACACGTCCCCACTCCAATGTTCTAAATTAAAGATTCTTTTATTGGTCCCGTAATGACAGGCCAAATTGTTACCGTTGATTGTAACATTTATATTTCCATAAAACAGATTGGAATAAACGCCGACATAGCTAGTTAAATTCCGTGGGGCTACATAAGGTGGTGTGGGAGGCACAGGTTTCCATATAGCGTCAAGATAATCCTTCGTGGCAGGCCACAGATCGATGTTTTCATTACCGGTCAATAACTGTTTGAATTTAGCATCTAAGATATTTCTGAAACTAGATGCATAAGTTCCTCCGTTGGTTAATATTACCATGCCTAAATTCTTTGAGGGATAAACTGTAATCTGGGCATGGAAATCACTGCTATCTCCGGGATGATTTACATTATACGGATGACCTAAAGCATCATCGATAAACCAGCCTAAACCATATTTTGAACCATACAAACGAAGAAAGTCATTTTCATCCACTTGTATTTGTGGGATGCGTGTTTCATCCAACTCCTTTTTAGAAACGATCTGAACACCATTGTAATACCCGGTGTTGTTGATCTGGAACTTCAACCAGTTGGCCATCTCACTTATAGAGCTATATATGCTTCCTGCTGGTCCAACAGTGTCAGGAATGATATCATAGGGCACCATAGTGCCGTTTTTAAGAAGTTTATAAGGTGTTACATGGTTTGGTGAACTCAAGAAATCCCAGAAACTGGTAACAGTACTGGTCATCCCCAATGGTTCCAGGAGTTCTTTCTTAATTAATTCATCCCAAGTGGTGTTAGTTACCCTTGCTGCACTGTAACCCCCCAATGCATAAGTCACACTATTATAATGAAAGTTTTCACGGAATGGGGTGATATTTCTTACGTATCGAAGCTTAAAAATAGTGTCAGAAAATGAATAATTAAAATATGTTAGCTCATTTCCCTCTTCATTAGCCAATCCACTGTTATGCATAAGAATATCCCTGATGGTGATGTTGTTGCTGACATACAAATCGTTGTATAACAGAAATTCATCTGGAACAGAATAGTACTTAGATATGGGGTCATCCCAACTCATCAGCCCTTTATCAATTAATTGGGCTATGTTTGTTGAAGTAAATTGTTTGGATATGGAGCATATCCCGAATAAAGTATTTTCATCAACGGGTGCTCCTGAAGCCAGATCTTTAACTCCCAGAGTATTCAGGTAGATTATTTTCCCATCTTTAACTATGACTACTGCCATACCTGGCATCAAAGATTGATCATAATATTTATTCAGGTATTCATCAAAAAGGCTGATGATGCGATCCATTGGGTCTGGGGTAGGGTCTGGTGAAGGTCCAGGACCTGGACCTGGTGATGGGTCAGGGTTAGATCCTGGTTGATTATTTGGAAGTAGAGTTAAGGCCAATTCATTGGTTGATGTATTGTTTATATCATTATTTGTGGTGTTTTCGATGCTACTACCGCTATCATTAACACCTGGCGTATTAAAGTCAAAATTGTAAAAAAGAACACCTGCAACAACTACTATGGCACAAACCAGTGCTAATCCACCTATAATCCTAACATCCATTTGATTAAACCCCCATATTTATCTATGTACTATTCGTACGATTGAAAGTTGCATTTTCATCTCCTTCTGATAGTCTTAGAGTTAACGTAATGTTTCCCGTACTATTATTAAAGCTTAAAAGGTTACATAAGACCGGTTCTTTATACGTGTCGTTGTACCAATGTACTAATTCAAATGGTCGTGGATTAACACCAAAATAGCCGAACAAAGTGTTATTAGATGATGTAACGTTTATGTTTCCATAGAATTCATTGGTATAAACACCAACCAATTGAGTTAAAGATAATGTAGAATTTCCCCCCGGTGCTGGCACAGGTTCCAATGACTTCGCAGTTTTGTTTTTGAGAGCAGGCCATGGATCACTGGTTTCATTACCATTTAACAGATCCATAAATTTAGTATTCAAGGCAGTTTTGAAGGCACCCCCGTAATCTCCGCCATTGGTTATTATTGCTATACCTAAACCTTTTGATGGATAAATTGTAACCATGCTTTTAAAGGCATCAAGAGCCCCTGAGTGCGTGAAAGAAGAATTGTCATCGGCAACAGCCCATCCAAAACCATAGCTATATAGATCATTCATTTTTATTTGTCCCCTATGTGTTTCATCAAACTCAGCTTTATTTAAGATTTTGACTCCATTATAATATCCTGTACCGTTGATCTGGAATTTCAACCAGTTAGTCATCTCATTTATGGATATGAATAAACCTCCTGCCGGTCCAACCGGATCAGGAATAATTTCAAAGGGCAGCATGGTACCATTTGAAAGCAGATAATAAGGAGTAACATGATTTGATGAATTCATAAATACAGAGTAGCTACTGGTTGCAGTAGTCATTCCCAATTTTTTCAAGAGTTCGGTCTCAAAAAATTCATTCCAGGTCAGTCCAGTCACATTTTCCGTGGCATAACCAGGTAAAGTGTAAATCAAATTATTGTACTGGAACGTACTGCGAAATTCAGTATTATTCTCTCTGTAGCGAAGTTTCCCCAGGATGTAATCTATATAGGGCTGATTAAATCCGGCCCATATCAGATCTCCATCATATGCAGGTAGTCCACTTCGGTGAAGGAATGCATCTCTGATGGTTATGTTGCTGGTGACATAATCACTGTACAACTTGAAATCCGAAGGTGAAAAGAACTTAGATAAAGGATCATCCCAACTCATTAATCCAGCACTCACCAGTTGCCCCACGTTGACTGCTGTAAATGACTTAGTATCAGAACCTATTCCAAATAAAGTATTTTTATCAACTGGTTCCCCTGAAGCCAGATCTTTAACTCCCAATGTTTTCATGTAGATTATTTTTCCATCTCGGACTATTGCTACGGCCATACCAGGTATCAAAGATTGATCATAATTAGCTGTCAGATAAGCATCAAAAAGAGCGATTATATTATCCATAGGATCCGGAGTTGGACCGGGGGATGGTCCCGGACCAGGACCTGGTGAAGGATCTGGACTTGGTGATGGTCCCGGATTAGGTCCTGGTTGAATATCTGGAAGTAGAGTTAAGGCTTGTTGATTGGTTGATGTGTTGGTGGTGTCATTATTTGCAGTATCATTATTCGTGGTATTTGTAGGGTTATTATCAATACCCTGGTTATTAAAATCATAATTATAAAACAACACACCCGCTACACCCGCTAAAATCACAAAAATTAGTATTATCCCACCTAAAACTTTATCATCCATATTCAAGCCCCCAACTAAAGAATTAATCTACTATTTTTATGTTAATTAACAAATCTCTATCAAAAATTTATCTTCTACGCAATTATTTATAGTTTAGCTGCACGGCATGCGCATGTTTTTTGTATCATACGTATAGAAAGTTTTAAGGAATGATAAAAAAATACCAAATAATAATGCATGACTGTAAAGGGGACATATTAATGAAAAAGCGCCGTATAAACACTACCATCTCTCTGGAACACTACCAATTACTTAAAAAGCATGCAGAAAAACACAAGACACATCAAAAAGTCTTAGAAATCGCATTAGAATGTTTAGAAAACAATCCAGAACAGAACTCCCCATTAACCATTGAAGAAGAGACCTGGATGCGAATAGGAAGAGAACTGAGTCATTTATCAATAATTTTCACTAAAAATGCTGCTAAAATGTTATTAAAAACTGCTGATATGGAGCATTTCAGAGTATACGTGAAGGATCAAAAACCACTGGAGTTTGCAATAGAATGGCTTTATCAGAAACCTCTTAAAGAATGCAGT
>MVQZ01000093.1 GCA_002067565.1 Methanobacterium sp. PtaU1.Bin242
CGGCCGAGCCTGCACGACGCGAGACCCGGTCGGGCCCTGCATGGTATCATCCGAAGGCGCGTGTGCAGCCGCGTTCAAATACGAGCGGAAAGATTAAAAACCTATAAAAAAAGAACCACAGGGTTCACAGAGGACACGAAGTAAACACACAAAAATCTTCAAATCCTGTATTTTTTGTTCTTTGTGCTCTCCGTGCTCTCCGTGGTTCAGATTTTGCTTTAAAAAGAATATCATGGATATATACGTTTCCAATACCTCCAATCTTCTTCTGATTCGTGATGAGGTTTTTGATCTGGGATCGCCCCCTTGCCAATTTTCTGAAATATTCCAATGTAAAATTTTCATCCAGTGGGGATGGTGCGATGTCCCTGGTGGGTTTATGTCCATCTAATTCATCATCATTAACATATTCAACATGTCCAAACCACCAGAATCTACAGGTAAACCCAGAATGATCTTTAAAATGGAATCTGCACTGATATTTTTCTGGCCAATTTTTCCCTGCAGTATAGTATAGTATATCCGCCCCCATCCCCGGACTCAGCAACAGATTACCATTTTCCGAAAGGTTGATGAATATCCATTTTCCGCGATTATATGCTCGGATGATTTTTTTCCCAATTATACTATTTATAAAAATATCTTTTTCCATATTCAGACATTTTTCCTGAATCACATCCACCGATTCAAATTCTTTTGCTTCCAGTTCATGGGATATTTGCTGAGCTAACGTCATTATTTCTGGTAATTCTGCCATATAATCCCTTAACTCTCTTTTTTTCAAAATATTGAATTATAATTCAAATTATTTTATTTGTTTTTAAATATACTACTCAATTGATTGTAGTTTCCTGTTTTGATAATTAATTAAATCCATTTATATAATTATATAATTTAAATTATCACCTATATTATGACTTTATTTACATAAAAGAGCTTTTATATTACATAAACAGATACTTCCGATTATATTTGCAGAAATTTAAATTATCAATCTATTTTGAATTTTATCACTTTCAAGCTCCCGCAATGCGTCTTTAGCAATCCATTTAGCACTCTTTGAATCCATTTTATCAATCTGTTTGGCTATTTCAATTGCTTTTCTATTGAGTTTTAAGTTTCTTTTACCAATATGTCTTAAAGCCCAGTTAACAGCTTTTTTAACGTAATTACGGTCATCAGTTGATTCTCTGATTATTAGGGGGAAAAATTGTTCAAATTTCTCATCAGCTGCATCCTTATCATGCACAGCCAGAACCGCGATTAGGGTGAAAGCTGCTCTTTTAGCGAATTCTTCTTCCCTCTGGCTCCATTCGAATATTTTTTTATAAGCAAACGGGGTCATGCGAAACAGTTTCATGCAACATTGATCGCAGATTTCCCAGTAATCAAATTCTGATGCCCATTTATTCATCTGTTCCTCTGTCATTGTTTTAGGGTCTTCGATCATGCAGGCCAGGATTCTGGTCTCCCTGTAATCGGCCTCCCACAGTTCCAATGCCAGCTGATGATTCTTACCTGCAACTTTAGCTATTCGTCTTAATTCAGGAATTCTAACAGCATAGGTCTTTTCAGGAGTGATGCCAAACCGAGCCATGCCCTCCACATCTTCCGGGCAGGATAATGATTCCAGTTCCTTTATAATATCCTCAAACTTCATTTTCATCATCCTAGATTATTTTTAGAATTTCTTTATAAAATCAATATTATAACAGGGATTGATATCATGCTCAATGTGGTGCTTAGGAATATGCATGCCGCGCTTAGATTCACATCCAGATCATAGGTAATGGCTAGGACCAAACTAAGCATAGCCGAAGGCATGCCCGCCTCCACAACGGTCACCGCCCGATCCAGTCCACTCCAACCCAGGATGAAAATAACAAACAGTGCTATTAGAGGTGCAACTAGAAGGCGTATGGCCGAAACAAAAGAAGCCGCACCCCAGTATTCTTTAACCTTACTGAATTCCAGTGATAATCCTAGAGATAACATAATAAGAGGTATTGCCGCTCCACTTAAATATTCCAGTACATTGGAAACTACAAACCCCAATGATAAACCTGAAAGATTAACCAGAATGCCCAGTATTACTGCCAGCATGGGTGGGAATAAAATCGATCTTTGAATTATGCTCTGGAAATTTCCACCATACATAAAAACAAAAAGCAATCCAAATGCAACGAAAATTATGGTATTTCCAATGTCATAGAACACCGCCCTGATTAGTCCAGCACCACCATAAACACCCAGTACCACAGGGTATCCTAAAAATCCAGCATTACACATGGCAGAAGTTGTAACAATACTCCATCTCGTTTTAGAAGAGTAGCCCTGAGATAAAGTAAATAAATAAGCTATTAATCCACATATAAAAGCAACCGTGATACAAACAAGTGATATGGTTCCTAAAGTATTTATTTCGGACAGATCCGCCTGGTACATGGCCAGAAATATCAGTGAAGGAATGGCTATGTACAATGCTATTTTATTTAGGGTCTGGGTATCATCTGGTTTTAAAAAACCAGTCCTGCGGCATATATAACCCAGGACTATCATCAATATGATAGCGATGATGGTTTCATTGGAGTTCATGGTATTGGTATTGGGTAGTATATCAAATATTTATTTTCAAATGTAAAATTGTAGTTATAACTACCCCATTTAAAGTTTTTTTTATTGATAATATCCTTTTAACACCTGTAAAGCCTTGAAGGTAATCCATTTACTTGGTTTTCCCTTTCTTTCGATGCTAACCTGCATCCGACCATTGAAAGTTCGCTCTAATATCCATTTACCATTATCATCCTGTTTGGATATGAGTATATTAACTGCATCCTGCATTCTTTCATCTTTAAAACCCAGTTTGATTAATATTAGTAGGACTTCTAAAATATCAAAATCCCACATTAAAGGAAACCCCATTTCCAACCATTTTTCATGGCCAATTTGATTTAAGTCATGGCTTCTTTTGTAGATATGGTGTTTAAGCAAAAATTCAGTACCTTTATAGATATAATCCTTAATTCCTGATGTTCTCTGCTTTTCTGGGATTTCTGAGAATGCTTTAAGTGTTTTAACTACTATACTATGGCAGGTGTGCCGTCCCCAGCATTTCTCCCATGGATCATAGGGCCAACCTTCAGGAGGTTTATCAGTACCATCATCGAATCGCTGGGTTTTAATAAGCCATCCTATTGCCTTTTTTACCCTTTCATCCGCCAAATATCCAAATCTAATCAGACTCCAAACCATGTTAGCTGTTAAACAGGGTAGTATTTTTAAGGGATCCCCTCCACTCCCTTTTTTACTGCCTAAATATGAAAACGCACCACTTTCCGGATCCTGGGAGTTTTCAAGCATAAATTCACATATGCTATTAATTCTATCATCCTTTTTATCTGCTCCCAGCTCCGCCAGGATTATTAATTGCCAGGACGTACCCTTATATTTTCCTCTTATATAAAAATTCTCAGGGATACCCCAATAACCACCTGCCTCCTGTTTATCCAGTATTTTAGGGACAACTCCTATCTTCATTAAATCTTCACGAGCATCTTCCCGTTTAAGCTGGTTTTCTGGTTTATCCAGAATATATTTCAAGGTAAAATATCTAACAGAGGGATTATCTTCTTCAAGGAGCCAGTCTATAGGATCTGCGTTTAAATAAGATTTCCAGCTGCTCATTTTAACACCTAAGATATGAATTCATTCTTCTACTTTAAATTGAACAATCTAAGCGCATTCCCACCCAGTATAAAATTTTTATCCTTTTCACTTATATCCAGGTCTTTTATTCTCTCTATGTCCTTTTTTGGATTTATCCAGGGATAATCAGAGCCGAAAAGTATTCTTTCTGGACCTATGGTTCTAATTAAATCCCGGGCGTCCTCATAATCCAATGTGGTGGGGCTTTCTATGTGTGAAATGGCTATCGCTGTGTCAAACATCACCTGGGGAAATTTATCAGCTATTTCAATGCTTTGATCCCAAAATCCATTTCCTAAATGTGCTAATATCAGTTTAAGATCTTTGAATTCTTCTAAAACTGGTATCCATCTTTCTGGTTCTCCAAAGCGAGATTCTTGGTCAACATTAACTCCGGAATGAGATGTTATAGTTAGATTATGTTCTACCATCCACTGGTAGACTGGCCTCATTCTCTCATCATCTGGAGCAAATCCCTGGGCTACCGGATGTATCTTTAAACCCTTCATTCCCCACCGAAATTTGTGTTCCAGTTCTTCTACAGGGGAACGACCCTTCATGGTGGGGGTCACTGATATGAAAGGTATAAACTGAGGATATTTGGCTGGATGGTTTTTCCCAGATCGGGTGATGGCCACCGTCCAGAAATTCATGTTTTTTATCTGATTATCAGGTGCAAAACTAACTATCACTCCTTTATTAACATTAGCCTCCTTCATGTCCTTTAAATATTCTTCAGGAGTTCCATATGCATAATAACCAACACCAGTGTCATTTTCTATACTTTCCAGGACCATTTTTCCTACTTCTACAGTGGGAAAAAGATGTACATGGGCATCAATGATCATTACTTACAACTCCATTTTGAGTTTTAATTAAAAAAAAACCAGGAATTTAAGGCCTAAAAAAATTTATAAAGGGAATTTATGACTTTGAATTTTTTTTTATCCTTTATCCTGCTTATTTTGATCCTTATACAGTCCAAATCCAATAGTTATGGCTGGTATGATTATGTACACGGGCGCAACATATATTGCGTAATTAGCCAAGCTTAATTTGGTAACTCCCAAAATAATAAGCACCAGATCTAAGATTATACTGACTAATACCCAGATAACACCAATTATTATTCCCTCTCTCACGAAATTCCCATCAATATCCTTAAAATATAAATAAGAAAATCCTATCACCGTTGCTGCAACGACCACAGCTACTATAATGTCAAAGAGACTTAAGATGTTGAGATAAGATATCAAAAACGAGATTATGGTGGGTATTAACCATATTAAAAGTCCAAAGATGATTATCTTTAAATTTTTATTCATGGTAAAACCTCCTTCTCTCTTTTTATATCTATATTCCTTCTTAAGTTTTTATTGGTGTAAATATAATCTGCCATGATAACTTTTAAATTTAATTCTTTTTAAATGTTATTTTATTGGCTGTCTTATAACCGTTTTAAGCTTTTCTGGTTTTGTTCTGCGCATATCACTCAAATACACTTCATGGTGCTTATCTCTTCTGGAATATCCGTTTTCTTCTATAAAGTCATGTAATTTTCCAACAGCAGGGGTTTCAGCTTCTCCGTAAGGACCTATATGCAATATCTGTGCAGATAAACCTTCCCTGAAGCTTTCAAATCGGATTTTAGAAAGTGAAGAGGGATTTTTCTTTTCTTCAACCTCTTTTTTAGCCTTAGCTATAATATTTTCAGTGATGAAATCTGGTTGTCTGATCATCACTGTCCATTTCCAGGATTCTCTATCATCCAGACTGAAATCCTTCATATTATCCACCCACCAGAGTCCTTCCAGGGGCATTACCACGTAATCCTGGGATTTTTCCCTTTTACTTATGAATTTAGTTTTATATGCTACTGGAAAGATGGTTTCCATGGCATCCTTATATTCTGGAGAGGTATTAGGGTCTCCCTGGCCATCTATCATCAGAAACTTCATCTCTGGTAGTTCAACTATTGACACTTCCTTATTGGAAGGATAGTAGAAATCTTTATTTTCTTTTTTCAAATCAGTTTTTGGCATTTTTAAATCCCTCTAATTTTTATCTTATCAAATGGCTAATTTTTCATATTTGACCTTTGTTTTCTGCCATGTACCCCATTCCCATTGTAATAACCGGGATCATTAGATATGTGATGCCTATGTCCATCATGTAGTTTGTCAAAGTCATTTGCATGGGACTGGAGGGTAAAAACAGGGCCAAATCAATGATTATATTTATTATAAACCATGTCGTTCCTATTATCATTCCTTCCTTGATTAAATCTGTTTTAACGCCATTTAGATAGGAATAAGCCAGTATAACAACCATTATGGTAATGACTAAAGGCATTATAGATTCAAAAAGAGGGTTTCCCGCTGTTTTAAGTGGATAAATAAATATTGAAACTAAAAACGGCACCAACCAAACAAAAATCCCGAAAAGGATTATTTTCAAATAACTTTTCATAAATCCAATCTCCTTGGGCATAGGGCTTTTTTAAAAAATAAATGTTCAATCAATTTTTAACTCTATTTTTTAATCACCGGGAACCAGACTTCAGTTACCAGGTCTTTTTCTGGGGTTTCATTGGGATCTGAAAGATAGGTTTCTGTGGGCGGTCCTAAAATTTCATAACCGTTTTTATAGGCGTATTGTGCCAGGGCACCTAAAGCAGTTCCACACTCGCTGTAGGGTCCTTTATATATAGTTGATAGAACCAGTTGTTCCGGGTTCACTTTGATTTTTACCCTACCTTCCTCTTCTGCTTCTCCAGCAAATGGCATTCCCACTTCATACATCAATTCCTCTACTGGAACTTCATGGGGGCTGTTAAAATATACTCCAAATGGTGGACCCATCATCTGCAGATCTTTAGCCATGATGAATCCTACCACTTCCCCCATAAGAACCGGAACTTCATCATAGGGTCCTTTATAAGTTACATATGCCACCTGTCTTTTTCCAATCTTCTTTTCTACAATCTCCATTCTTTCACCTTCTAAAGATTTTCTTCCTTTTTTATTTTTTCAATGAATTCTTTTACCCATGCCATCTCTGTTTTGAGGCCTGCTAATGGTCTGCTGAAAAGCGCCACCACATAATAGGGGGCTTTTAATTCTTCCTGCATCTTAACCGAGCTTTCCAGGAACCTGATTCTACCCTGAGCTGATTCTAGATAATTTTCCAGACAAGCAATGACTTCCTTTGGATCTAGATAGTTGAGATAGGCCAGACCCAGATCAAAGGGTGAGATTAACTTTTTATTCCAGGAGAGAATATCAACGAGCTTTTCCTTCATGGTTTTCCTTCCCAGATCGGTGATGGTGAAAACCTTACGGGATGGTTTTCCTTTTACATTTTCCAATCTTGATTCCACCAGTTCCTTTTTCTCTAACTTCTTAAGAACATAATAGATGGATGAAAAACCTATCTGGGTCCAGTTACGCATACCCCATCCCTCTATGGTCTTCTCCAGCTGGTAACCGTACTGTGGTTTTTCATAGAGCAGACCCAGTATGGCTGCCTCCAAATCTGATATTATATCCATATTAACACTGCTTGAAATTTATATTATACACTTAGTATATTATATTGCTAGAATATAATAATGGATAAAGTTTTCGGTGATCCTACATTTAAAATTTAAATACATGCAAAACATGTTGCTGAAAACAATTGAAGTTATGATTAAGATGAGATAGTAAAGAATATATTAATGTGTTAACTGACATAAAAATAGAATTTATTTAATTTCTTATCAGGGGGTATGGTATTGGATAAAAAAGTTTTAAGCGGAATAATCTGTGGAATAATATTAGTAGTAGCTGTTTCAGGCGTAATGAGTTATAATCTACAAAATCACAACACAAATGGAATAAACACAAATACAATCGCCATTGATGATCAGAACATACTCATAACAGAAGCAGCACATTTTCAATCAACAGATAACCTACAAAACTCCATTACCACACCATCAGAAAACAGTCAGGCCAATCCAACAGCCACATCAAGTTCAGATCGTTGGCCAAGAACAGAACCCACTTCCAAACAAATGCACCATATTATCAGTCTTTTCGATGCTTATTTGGAATCTAATTATGATCAAAATTTGATACCCGGTATGGCGGTCGTCATCGTCAAAGACGGGAAAACAATCTATATGAAAACACTTGGAGTTAAAGATCTGGCTTCAGGAGAACCCGTTGATAAAAATACCTTATTTGGAATAGGTTCTAATACTAAACCATTTACAGCAACCAACATTGGGCAACTTGTGAGTAAAGGCTTAATGAGTTGGGATGACCCCCTATCTAAATATTTTAGAGTTCCAGACGAATTCCAATTATACAGTGACTATGTCACTAATAATATCACCATCAGAGATGCTCTCACCCATCGCAGCGGATTACCCGCCCTTGATGGAGATCTGATATGGGCCGGGTTTAATCAGCCTTATCCTTATATAATGAAAAACCTTCGATACAGGGAGAATAGCACTCCCTTCCGCAGTACATGGCAATATAATAATTTGATTTATGTTATACCAGGTTATGCTGCAGCAAGTGCGACTAATACTACTTGGAGTGAATTAATTAAGGAAGATCTTTTAATTCCCCTGGGGATGACCACTTCTGTCACTAGCTACTGGGATTTCCTGAATACATCAAATCATGCCAAGCCTTATTATCTGCTTAAAAATGGTACCATGATGGAGTATGACATTATTCCGGATTCAGTTGGACCAGCCGGAAGCATATATAGCTCCATAAGTGAGATGGCCAATTGGCTGAAGTTCCAGCTAAATGACACTGGATATTACAATGGAGTTAATATCTTAAATAAAACTGAGTTAGATGAAACACGAACCGGACAAATAAAGATAAGTGATACAGCTCAATACGGTTTTGGGTGGGCTATTTTAAAAGATTGTATAAGC
>MVQZ01000094.1 GCA_002067565.1 Methanobacterium sp. PtaU1.Bin242
GTTTATATAATTGAAGAAAAACCCACTGTCGGAGGGAACATGATCAAGATCGGTAAGGTATTCTCCCCAGAGAAGCTGGCAGAAGAGTGCGCCTTATGTCTGTTTAATCCCCTGATAAATGAAGCTCTTGAACATAAAAATATCCATATCATCACCGAAGCCGAACTTAAATCAGCCATAAGAAAAGCAGGAAACTTTAACCTTCTTATAGAGAAACATCCTCGCTATGTTAAGGAAGATAAATGTACAGCCTGTGGTAACTGTGCTGAGGTGTGTCCGGTGGATGTTCCTAATGAATGGAATGAGAATTTAATGATGAGAAAGGCTATCTATAAACCATTTCCCCAATCAGTACCTGACGTATATACTATAGATGAAAAACACTGTATAAAATGTGGTAAATGTGAAAAAACCTGTAATATGAACGCCATTGATCTGGAAATGAAAGGGGAGATATTACCCCTTGATGTTGGTTCCGTGGTTATAGCCACAGGACACAAAGGATTCGACCTTAAAAAACGTCCAGAGTATGGATATGCAAGATATGATGATGTTATAACTCAGATGGAACTGGCCCGGATCATGGGGGTGAACGGACCAACTAATGGTAAATTATTAACCCCATCAAAGGGTGAAATACCCAGAAGAGTGGTGATGGTCCAATGTGCTGGTTCAAGGGATGAAAAACCAGGGGGAAAACGTTACTGCTCTAAAATATGCTGTATGGTGGCCTTAAAACATGCAAACTTCATAAAACGCTATTATCCTGATACAGAGATCATAATCTGCTATACAGACATGAGAACTCCGGGAATGTATGAAAATTACTTTAGATACGGACAATCCAAGGAAATCAAACTTATAAGAGGACGACCAGGAGACATAGCCAGAAAAAATGGAAATCTAATAGTCAGAGTGGAAGATACACTTCTAGGTGAGCAGTTAGAAATAGAAACCGACATGGTGGTATTATCAGAGGCCATGGAACCATCTGAAGGCACTTTACAGGCTGCAGAAACATTGAATGTGGGACTCACCGAGGATCTTTTTATCAAAGAAAAACATTCCAAGATCAAACCGGTCAACACAGATGTGGAAGGTATTTATGTCTGCGGAACAGCGCAGGGCCCTAAAGATATAACAGACAGTGTCTCACAGGCTAACGCAGCAGCTTCCAAGGTTTCAGAGATCATGAACGGTGGATTGGAGATAGAACCCATAATTGCAAAAGTAGACAACTCTCGTTGTGAAATGTGTGGAGAATGCGTGGCAGCATGTAAATTTAAGGCGATTTACATGCATGATGAGCGCATATCTGTTGATCCCATAGCCTGTAACGGATGCGGAATATGTATTTCCAAATGTAAGAAGAATGCCCTGGAGATCATGGGCCAGACTGATAGCCAGATATATGCCATGATTTCAGGCATGCTCAAGGATAAAAAGGATGGTGAGCGAAGAATACTGGCATTCCTTGACTACATAGGATATGTGGCTGCAGATAACATTGGCATAAATAGAATACCCTACCCTGAATCGGTTAGAGTTATAAAAATCACATCTATAAACCGTTTAATGATTAAGCATATTCTCTATGCATTTGAAAATGGCGCAGATGGAATATTTCTTGGTGAATATCCAGACGATGTTGTATATCCAGATATTCGAGAAAGGGTGCATGAGTTTAAGATGGAACTGATAAGAAATGGAATTGATCAGGATCGGTTGATGTATTATAAAGTTTATGCACCTTACTTTAGAGGCTTGGCAGCTAAATTCATTGAATTTGATAAACAGGTCAGTAAATCTCTGGATAAGCTGGAAGCAGTTTTATATAAAGCTTCTTCCAAAGATTTATAGGATATTTTCAAAGATTGGGTTTACATTCTTAGTAAATCTTTAATTTTAGTAAAAAAGCTATCTCCACGTTTACGGGACTCATTTTTTATTGATTCAATAACTTTAAAGTTTGAATAAAAGAAAAGTAATATAAAGAATGCAACTGCCCATATTATGGCTGAAACTACTTTTTTCCAGCTTTCATTCATACTTATAGCATCTAATTCTGATTTACTTATAACCTTATCTCCCAATTTAATATTAACGGTTTTAAAGATGGTTTCTGATCTAACATCGAATTTAGTGGCGGTTCCACCAAAAAGTTCGGTTGATAAAGTCTGGTAAGGATAATTAACAGTGTATTTAATAGTTAGGGATATGGTTTCACCTTTAAGTTCGGTTTGATTGGGAATATCCACTCTCTTCACATTTAGAATTATTTCTCCATTTACAGGGCTATTGGAGGCATATTTAATTTCCTCTTTGGAACCCGGCCATTGATCTATTCCAAATAACATGGGATTCCAGGTTATGCCCTTTGCTTTCTGGGTGCTGGTTAAATTAGGGATTATATTTAATTCTCCGTTGTGTAATTTCTGAATGGACTCCTTGCCCGTGTCCATGGTTATGTTGAAGTATCCTCCGGGAGCGAAATATCCGGATGCTGTGAAGGAATCTTGATGAATTTCCTGTAATTCTAAAGTCGGTGGAACTAAAAAAAACCAGTAGATGGGTATTCCTACAAGAAGAGTCAGACAGAGTATTAAAACAACTATGGATCGGAGATCTTTATTAAATTTAAAATTGGTCTTCATTTTAATCTACAACCAAACTATCATCACTTTTATGTCAATAATAGAGTAAGATATTATTTACTATTTAGAATCAAATAGAAAAACTTTTAAATTAAAACCTGATTTTAGTGAAAAAAATCACAAACCAGCAATAAACTTTCTATCCCTTTGATTTTGCTATTAAGGATTTATTGGGTGAAATTGTCTGTTATAATATCATTTTCTCATAATTTAATGACAGTACCATTTGGTACAACTTAATTTCATGATTTATTTTAATGGTACCACTAAATTCCAAGATTTTCTTTTAAGGAGTACAAATTTTTTTTTGAGTGTAGAAAATTTTAATAGGATATGCTGTCATATGGAAGTTACTCTCATAATTAAATCAATAGAAATTCGTTAATATAAGCATCAACTTATATAATAACGGTTGTAATAAAAGATGTAGTGGTTTAAATGACAATGAACAAAGATATGATGGATGCTATAGAGAAGGATAACGTGGTATTTCTATCCACCTGTTCGGATAATACGCCGAATGTTGTTCCAATCGGATTTGCAAGACCCATAGATAATGAACATATTCTATTGGTGGATAATTACATGAATAAGACCCGTGAAAATCTAGAGAAAAATCCCAGAGCATCTCTTGTGCTTAGAGATGCTTCAAAATGTCCTTACCAGTTTAAAGGTACTGTGGAAATATTCGAATCAGGCAAGTACTTTGATGATGCAGTTGACTGGGCAACCAGCGTCATGAGCAAACTTTCACCTAAAGCAGCTGTTGTACTTAAGGTGGAGGAAATATATTCGGTGAAACCCGGTCCTGATGCTGGTAAGAAAGTTGATTAAAAAAAATATTTATTAATATTCTTTTTTTGGTGAATAAGAAATGCAATATGTAACACTTTCCCATTGGCTTCTTGATAATTCTCCGGTTCATATTGGTTTAAAAAAGCCAGAAATAAATCCAAATTCTCAGATTTCCAGAGGAGATGGTTATAATAGTTACATAATAAATGTTGAAAACCACTCTGGGACCCATATTGATGCTCCTGATCATTTCTTAAATAATAGCAAGCAGATTTCAAATTATGCCCCTAATGAACTTATTTTCACAAATCCAATAATCCTGGAAATTTTCAAAGGCCAAAATGAGCTTATTGAACTTAAAGATATGGTTGGCGCTTATTTAAATGATGCTGATTGTATTTTTTTCCGCACAGATTTTGAAAAATATCGAGACAGTGATCCAGAAAAATATCTCACCCAAAACCCCGGAATATCTCCAGAGGTCATATATTGGATAAGAGAAAATTTCAAAAATGTCCGTTGTATAGGTATTGATTGTATATCCATATCCAGCTATCAAAATCCAAATAAGGGAAAAGAAGCTCATTTAAACGCTTTCAAAATTGATGGAAATTTGGGAGAGTCTTTACTTTTAATTGAGGATATGAAATTGAGTGAAATAAAAAATGGGGATTTAAAGTGTGTAATTGTTATTCCCTGGCAAATAGAGGGAATTGACAGTGCTCCCTGCACCATACTTGCTGAAATAGAATAGATTATTTAATTGATAACTTATTATTTGTAATTAATTTTTTATGGGATTTATTAATTTATTAATAATTAAACTA
Source organism: Methanobacterium sp. PtaU1.Bin242 (assembly GCA_002067565.1). Lineage (GTDB taxonomy): Archaea > Methanobacteriota > Methanobacteria > Methanobacteriales > Methanobacteriaceae > Methanobacterium_A. Next base: position 4,277 of record MVQZ01000094.1, read on the forward strand.
TTTCTTAAATACAAAAATGGGTTTAGATCTGGTTATTATCTATTTTTAAAGAATAACATCAGATTAAATAGGAAAATAACTATATTATTAACGCCGAATTTTTTTGTTTGTAATTAGCGGATAGAATGTCAGGATAGGATAATTCATATATAATTTTTTTTGGGAATTTTTTGTAGTTAAGATTTTTATTGATAATTTATATTAAGGGTTTTTTTATTAAAAAACACTCTATTTTACTTACTTTAATGGTATAAAGTAAAAAATTTAAGTTCTAAAAACAAATATTAATCTAATTATTTCTCATGGGGTGGCTTGGTGGATGTAAATTTGGATGGGCTTGAAAATAGATATAAAAATTTCATTATATCAATTTTAATTGGAATAGCTTGTTTCTTAACTTACTATTTTCATTTTATCCTGGGA
>MVQZ01000095.1 GCA_002067565.1 Methanobacterium sp. PtaU1.Bin242
TTTCTATTGTCAGAATCTTTTCTCCCCTAATTTTTTTATATCAAATATGGCAGTATCCGCCACGGCCATCACCGCCATAACCCCTGCCTGCACTGGATCTGTAACCACCAGATCCGCTCTTTGAGTAACGCTACCAGGCATATTAAGGCTGATTACTATGACTTCATGATCCTTTTTTATCTCATCCAGGGCTTGGGAGATTTTTCCCCCCATGAGCGATCCGGCCAGTACCAGAGCACCCACCCGGGGCAGTCTTCCCACTGCAGAAACAGCCTCTGCCAGTTCATTTTCACCGACTAAGGGAATAGTATCTACGCTTATACGTTCTCCACGGATATTATGCCTATCTGCCTCCGTTATAGCCCCTTGTGCCACCATAGCCACCTGAGCACCTCCCCCGATGATTATAATTCTTTTTCCATAGATTTCACCTAGTGATCGGTGCACATCGACACTTGTTACCTCCCGAAAATTCCGGATGTTCTCTATAAATCTTTCCACATTTTTTACGTATTCCAATTCCATATAGACGGAAGCCAATTCCTTCTCTTCAATGAAAAGATAGGTATAGGTAATATTTATACCACATTTAGCCATAAGATCGGTTATATCCCGCAGAACACCAGGTTTGTTTCGAGCTTTAATGACTATAGCGATTTCCCCCATTTTTCAATCTCCAGTCCACTTTTTTAGATCATTTATATAATTTATGTATTTATTTTAAATAAAATCATCAAAAGGTTCAAATTCAATATTTTTTCTATATATAACAGTTGAATAGGTTTTATACTATTCTTGTGTAATAAAAATATATTTTAATATCCCACTACATCAAATTCCATATTTAAATCATCCTAATACATCAAATTCCATATCCAATCAAAATCCTGAGGATCATTTAGATAGCGGAGTTTTTCTGGGTCGTGAATAAGCCCATACATTTCCTTACCTTTAGATAATCCAATTTCTCGCGTGTTTGATGGTTTCAGATAACGTATTTCTGGAATATCCTGGTATCTGTTATTCTGGATTATTTCACCAGTGATTAACTCAAAATAAGCTGCCCCACCGCATCTTTGATATGGTTCATATGTGGATGAAAACTCCCTGGAAACCCAATTAGCCATTTTAAGCTCTTTATTTGAAGGATTAATGGTTACATGCCCGTAGTTAGGTGGAACAATTACTTTATCGCCTTCTTTAGCTTCGATCATTACCACGTCAGTTATATCCCCATTCTCCGATTTCTGTAGCATATAATGAGCTATACCGTTTAAAACTTCATAAATCTCAGGATAAGTGTATTTTGTGCCATTTATCAAAGGGTGATAATGTCCTGCGGTTTTTACAAATTCCATTCCTAAATTAGATGGAGGTATAACTGTTATATCATATCTTAAACCATGTTCTAACATTAAAGATCGATCCTGATTGGAAATAGCCAGATCCCGGTACATATAATATAGATCCCTATCATTAGCTGTTTTCAGCCAATCAGAATCAAATATAACCTCCTTCATATCATTTAACCTTCTGATATCAGGATTCACACTTTTTCCCCAAAATTCAAGAATTTTCAAGTCCATGAAAAACACCAAGATGTTTCTAAACCTGTTAATATAGACATTATAATTACAGAAAATATTAGATAGTAAATTGTATGCAAGTTAAAACTTCAATACTATTTTCATGAACATTATAATAAATCTAATTATTTCTATACAGAGTATTCTGATTAAAGATTTCTATAAGGAGTATTCTGATATACAACTGCTTTAAAAATCATCCGGAGATTTAGGAAAAATATAATCAACAATCTGTTTAACATCTTCTAACCATTTTTCTCTTTCCTCGGGCGTGCTGTTAACCACCACTCCATAGTTCTTTCTTTTGAAATTTTTTAACCCGCAAAGTCCGAAAATACAGTTCTTCCATAATGTTTCTAATGGATCTCCAAAAACTTCCTGCTCCCTCTTATCAGGAGTGTTTGAAGTGTTAAATACCAGGGCTTTTTCAGCTTTTAAAAGACCGGCAGGGACTCCTTCACCCAGATCTCCTTCCAAAAATTTGTAAGCAACCCCAGCACGGATCACCCGATCAATCCATCCTTTTAAAATGGCAGGAGGTTGACCCCACCAGTTAGGATGAACTATAACGATTCCCTGTGCCTGGGAAAGTTCATTGCAATGTTTTCCTATTACTGGATCTATCTTTGCATCCCTTGGAATTTCGGTATAGGGTAGTATAGGATCAAACCTTTCAGCATAAAGATCATGGAATATCACCTTATATCCGTTACTTTGGATACTTTCCTTGGCGGTTTTTGCAATAGCATGGTTGAAACTTCCTTTTTCAGGATGTGCCAGAATTATAAGAATATACATATAAACTCCATCATTTAGATTATCCTGATTTCCCAGTTAAATCAGATATTTCCAAATCCAAGATAGTTAATGATTCAACAATATCTTCATCGTATTGGAATACTTGTTTTGAAGCGTATTTATCCATTATAATGTTCAAAACATTTATTTTATCCTTAAACTTTTCTAGAAATGTGATTTTTCCAAACCCGATGATGCTATGATATTTCATACCCCATCTGCAGGGCTCATCAGCCTTTAATAATTCTATTTTTGTGTCTATTTCAAAGCATACAGTATTGTTTCTCTTTAAAATCTCAATTTTACGTCCTTGCGAAGCTGAGTGGAAA
>MVQZ01000096.1 GCA_002067565.1 Methanobacterium sp. PtaU1.Bin242
AAATCCGCCGATAAAATACCGTTAACACCACTTTCTTTTGCTTTCCTGTAAAATTCATCTACTCCCATATTATAAATTAGATTATAATACACCAGTATTCCTATAGGAATTGGGGTGAATTCTCTGATCTTCCTTATAAATTCAAATGCTCGTTCTGTGGTGATCCCGGAATTGAGAGCTCTTATATCTGCAGATTGGACCGTTGGGCCGTCAGCAACTGGATCACTGAAGGCGAAACCAATCTCCAGAGCATCAGCTCCGCTATCAACGAAGGTTCTTACTATATCCAAGGATGTTTCAAAATCAGGATCTCCTGCCACCACAAAGGGGATGAATGCACCTTCATTTTCTTTTTTCAATCCATTAAACATTTGAGAGTAACTTTCTATGTTCATATTAACACCCCATCTTCTCAGCAACAATAAACATATCCTTATCTCCCCTTCCGGAGAGGTTCACCACTATGGTTTTGCCTTTGTTTTCTTCATTTTTTGCGTATTTTTCAGCATAAGCAACAGCATGAGCACTCTCTAGGGCAGGTATAATTCCCTCATATTGGGAGAGTAATTTGAAACCCCTGAGAGCTTCTTCATTGGTTATGGCCACATAATTAGCCCTGCCAGTAACCTTGAGATAGGAATGCTCGGGGCCCACACCAGGGTAATCAAGTCCAGCAGATACTGAATGGGCTTCTCTAATCTGTCCATCATCATTCTGGAGGACAAATGATAGAGATCCGTGCAATACTCCTTCAGTTCCAGCAGATAATGTTGCTCCTGTTCTTCCGCTGTTAACTCCATCTCCTCCACCTTCAACTCCTATGAGTTCCACATTTTCATCTTTTAAGAATTGGGAAAATATGCCTATGGAGTTACTGCCACCACCCACACAGGCGATTATGGTGTCGGGAAGTTTTCCCTCCTTCTCATATATCTGTTTTTTCGTTTCCTTACCTATGATGCTCTGGAAATGTTTTACCATGCTAGGATAAGGATGGGGGCCCATGGTAGAGCCTATGAGGTAATGGGTGGTCTCCACATTGGCTATCCAGTCTCTAAAGGCCTGGTTTATTGCATCCTTAAGGGTGCAGGAACCGTTGTATACAGGCAGTACCTTTGCATCGGAGAGTTCCATCCTGAAAACATTTAATTTCTGCCTTTCCACATCCTCACTACCCATATAAACTTCGGTGGGTATTTCCAGCAGGGCACCCACCACTGCGGTTGCTATACCATGCTGCCCTGCTCCTGTCTCTGCTATTAACCTTGTTTTACCCATATATTTAGCTAATAATCCCTGTCCCAGGGTATTATTAATTTTATGAGCTCCGGTGTGTAGCATGTCCTCTCTTTTAAGGTAAATTTTACATCCTAACTTCTGGGAAAGATTTCGCGCATAATACAGGGCAGTGGGCCTCCCAGCAAATTCTCTCAGATAACATTCTAATTCAGCATTAAACTTTTTATCATCTTTATATTTTAGAAAAGCAATTTCTAACTCTTCTAATGCAGGTATAAGAAGTTCAGGGACAAATATTCCCCCATATTTGCCGAATTTGCCATTAGTAATCATTTTATCACCCATAATTTATTTTTTTACATATTATTATTTTTAGTTCGTCTTTCTTTCTTTTTTAATAGTTTTTATGAATTCATTTATTTTTACGGGGTTTTTAATCCCGGGCTGGTCTTCAACACCAGAATTAACATCCACATAATCAAAAATATCTTCAATAATTTTTCCCTCAGTTTTTATTCTCTCCACATCCATACCACCGGCTAAAAATAATTTTACATTTTTATCAATATTTGCAGCAATTTCAGCAGCTTTAAAAACCAATTTAATTGGAATTTGCCTTCCAGTTCCCCCACTTTTTCCCTTTATCTGGTAATCGAACAGTAAAAAATCACAGATGGGGGTTAATGTTTCTATTTCCCGTTTCTTCTGTGCATCAATATCATCTGAAATCCCTATGGCTTTAATAATCTTTAAAGGAGTATTTAAGGGATTATTCTCTTTTAATTTCCTTATATTTTCTGGAGAGAGGGAATGGAGCTGAATATTTCTTATACCCGATGTTTTTATCTTATATTTTGCTTCATTCAGATCTGCAGGCTCTATCACCAGCACTGCTTTATTTTTATTTTTCATACAGGAAGTTAGATCATTGATCTCGCTGATTTCAAGGAATCTTTTAGAACGTTTAATATTTATAAAACCAATAAAATCTGTGTCGTTATATTCGCAGGTTTTGACATCTTCTGTTCGTGTTATTCCGCAGATTTTAACTTTCATGTTCTGCCTATCCTGGAATTTCTAGCTGAACCTATGATTTCATTTATCTTATCCTGCATTTTTTTAGATCCCATTACACTGGTTCCTACCAACAGAGCATCAGCACCGTAACCTGCTAGTTTTTTAACATCAGATGCATTTTTAACTCCGCTTTCAGATACCAGAATTATTTCTGGAGGCACCAGCCCGGCCAGCTTTTTAGTCCGGTTTAAATCAATGTTGAAGTCTTTAAAACTCCTGTTGTTTATTCCAATTATCTCTGCACCGGCATCTATGGCAATTTTTATTTCATCCTTATTTTTACACTCTACCAGGGCGTCCATTCCCAAATAATGGGAAAGTAATATTCCTTCAGATAAGTTGGGGTAAACATCGGCCATTAATAGTATTGCATTGGCTCCACTGGCTCTTGACTCGTAAATCTGGTATTCATCTAGGATGAAGTCCTTTCGCAGGAGGGATAGCTTACTGGTTTTACAGGCAATCTTCAAATTATTGATGCTGCTATTAAAGAAGGTTTCTTCAGTTATGATGGAAGCTGCACTGGCTCCACATCTTTCAAAAATGGGTAAAACATCCTCCACAGGTAGATTGGAGATGTAACCTGCAGAGGGGGATGATGGTTTATATTCACAGATTATAGAGACATCATCATCTTTTAGAAGGCATTTTTTAAAGTTTTTTCTTATTTTAATTCTTTGGATGCTTTCTTTCAGTTCGTTTAATGGTCTGTAAACCTTTTCTTTCTGCAGGACCTCTTCTCTCCTAGTTATTATATCTGAAAATTTAATCATACTTTCATCTCCAGGAAGTTTTCCAGTATCCTGAGGCCATCAGAGGTTCCCACAGACTCTGGGTGAAACTGCAGTCCAATAATAGGATTTTCACAGTGTTTTATACCCATAATCATGCCTTCCTTGGTTCTAGCGATGATATCCATACATTCTGGGGTTGTTTTTTCATTACAGAGTAGAGAGTGGTAGCGAGCTGCTGGAAGCGGATTTGTGGTCCTCCTGAAAATTCCTTTTTCGGTGTGAAATATCTGACTAGTTTTACCATGTACTGGTTCCGTACGAATTATCTCACCACCAAAAGCTTTAAATATTCCCTGATGTCCTAAACAGACACCAAGAATTGGTATTTCATCTCCAAGTTCCCTAATAACCTGGGTGCAGATTCCAAAGTCCCTTTTATTTTCTGGATTTCCCGGTCCAGGTGAAATTATTATTCTCTCAGGATCAAGCTTTTTTAGATCTTTAATGGTTATTTCATCATTCCTTTTTACTGTAATGTGTTCTTGAAGCTCCCCTACAAGTTGATAAAGGTTATAGGTGAAAGAATCGTAGTTATCTATTATGAGTATAATTAAAATCACCTCCCAGATCCAGGGCGTCTATAAGGGCATATGCTTTG
>MVQZ01000097.1 GCA_002067565.1 Methanobacterium sp. PtaU1.Bin242
ACATTTCTTACAATTTCAGCCGCTTTTTTTGGGGAACCATCCCTTAATATGGCCATTAAAACTTTTTCCTGAGTTTTTTTGGCAACAGAGGCCCAGTCCCGTCTTACCAGTTCCAGACCCTTAACTACTATATTACTGTTTTGTATAAGGGCGTATCTTTTTTTAGTAACAAAAAAACCTCGCTGAAAAAACCCTTCAAATTCCAGTGCCATGCCTTCTGGAAGGTTATGGTTTACATCAAACAGAAATTCATCAATTTTGTCCTGAATTTCCTGTTTTTGTTTAATTTCAGGAGGTTCTATGTTATTCATTCAACCAGTACACCATTTACCATGCCGTGTTGACCCGGTCTGGAAGTTACTCTAACTTTACCCAAGCTGGTTTCTACTACAGCACCCTTATTTATAATATTCCTTCTTACAAATTGGATGTTTGCGGTGTTTTCCACCACACCCATGATTTCAACTACCTGGACCTTGTTGTCTTTGGGATTTACCACGTTGATTTTATTATCATTGGTAAGGCGGATCTTCTCATTTCCACCTTTGGTTCGGATTCTTTTAATCTTCCGATCACCAATTTTGGTTTCTGCAGGGTCTCTGCCGAATTCTATTTTTCTCTTATTTCTATTAGTTTTAGCCCGTCCACCGGTAGGGGTTCTTAATGATTTTCCTTGCCATATTGCCATTGTTTCACCTCTTAATCACAAATCTAACTACAAACAGTTTTGAAAGTATTCCACATTAACCCGTCATTAACTATTAATCTACGAATTTGATATCAATCGACAGATTTTAAGGTTTCTGAAGATATTAAAGGTTTAAATGTTCACTTTGGGGAATAACTTCCATTAAATTTGAGAATTTTAACCTTAAGTTAATTATCTCTTGAAAATAATCTAGAGAAGTTTACTTTTGATTTAAAATTATCTCATTAATTTTTTTGTTATTAATTTTTTCAAACAGATAAGCTTTAGTAGTGCTTATTGTATTGAGATATATTGATTAGAATATATTTAAATATATGTTGAATTCCAAATCAAATAAGAAATATATTTGATAATTTCATTTATTTTCAAGTATATTTATTTGGAATTAACAAATTAATAAATAACTAATTCGAGATATACGATAAAATATAGGTCAAAATAAGTTGATAAGTTTAAATAGACATTAAATATCTAAATATCCTTATTTAAAGATTAAAATGTAAAAAAACTATTTAAACTACTTTAATTAATGTAAGTTGGTGAATAATATGAAAATTGGCATGTCACATGGGGCTGGCGGGGAAATGATGCAGAGCCTCATATCGGATATTATACTCGAAAATATTGAAAATAAAAATGTTAATGGTGGTGTGGGGTTAGATGAACTGGATGATGGTGCTACCATCCCATTAGATGGGCAGGAGATTGTAATAAGTACAGATAGCCACACAATCGATCCAATTTTCTTTCCAGGAGGAGATATTGGAAAAATATCCATCGCAGGGACTGTAAATGATGTTTCGGTAATGGGAGCCAAACCACTGGCTATTGCCAATGCAATGATTATAAGTGAAGGATTTTCAAGTGATGATCTGGAACAGATAGTTAAATCCATGGATTCCGTAGCTAGGGAAGCAGGAGTGGCCATAGTAACGGGAGATACCAAGGTGATGGAGAAGGATAAACTGGATAAAATCATAATAACCACAACTGGTGTTGGTATATTAAAGAAAGGGGAGGCTAAAAGGGATTCTAATCTTAAAGTAGGAGATCAGATCATACTCACGGGAAGTGTGGGAGATCATGGAATCTCTTTAATGTCCTTTCGGGAAGGATTCGGGTTCGAAACCGATCTAAAATCTGACGTAGCACCAGTATGGGGGATGGTTAAGGCTGCCATGGATGTTGGTGGTGTGAATGCCATGAAAGACCCAACCCGTGGTGGTATTGCTAACGCACTCAATGAACTGGCCTCCAAGTCAGAGGTGGGCATGCTCATAGAGGAGGAGAAGATACCCCTAAAAAAAGAGGTGATTGCAGCCTCTGAAATGCTGGGAATAGACCCCTACGAAGTAGCAAACGAAGGAAAAGTAATATTAGGAGTGGATAAGGAAAAGGCTGCAGAGATCCTTGAAGCTATAAGAAACACCAAATATGGAAGTGAAGCCCAGATAATAGGTGAGGTTACAGATGATAAGCATGTGATCCTGGAAACAGCTTTGGGTGGAAAAAGGATACTGGAAGAACCTATAGCTGATCCAGTGCCCAGAGTTTGCTAAAGCTATTCATATTAATAGTTTTAATAATATCTCAGAATATCTTGAAACGGGATCATAGACCGGTGTCTAGTCAGAATTCGTTACCCTAACAGTAATAACTTTTTATTATTGGTCCTAGAAATGATAATAAATAAATTATATAACCTTAATTTGGAAAAAAGATATTAATATTAGATTTATCATAAAAAATATTAATACAAGATTTGTAATATAATCTTATAGGGTTTTAGATATGAAATATGAGGGGTGTTGGTTTAGATATGAGATCTAAGGGGCAATTTAAGGTAACTAATGAAGATATGAGGTTAAGAAAAGCAGATAAACTGACTGAGAAATCACAAGTTCAGAAGCATAAAGAAGTGGGAAGAAAAGTTCAGGAGCAGGCTAAAAAGCTATCCAAAATTAAAAAAAAATTAAATAATGAAATTAAAAGACGAAAACAACTGGAAACAGAGTTAATGGAGAAAGAAAGGATATTAAATGGTATTACGTATAATTCTCCTTCTTCTCAGTTTGTTATAGATAAGGATCATCGGATAGTTTACTGGAACCATGCCATAGAAAAATTAACAAATATCAAAGCTGAGGAGATTTTAGGTACAAAAAATCAGTGGAAACCCTTTTATGATTATGAAAGACCATGTATGGTTGATTTTATTGTGGATGGGAACATAGAAGAGATTTCTAAATGGTACAGTAGAAAAAATAAGAGATCTAAATTTGTTTTAAGATATCAGGGAAAATACGAATCTAAATCATGGGGTGATTCCTGTGATGCGGTGGACTTTTTTCCAATGGTTGGTGAGAAGGGTAAATGGTTACACTTTACAGCATCAGCCATCAGAAACCCGGAAGGGGATATAATTGGTGGTATTGAAACCATAGCTAACATAAATGATCAGATACGTGCACAGGATGAACTCAGGAAGTCCATGGTAAAAAATGAAATAATCCTCCGGGAAATTCATAAGGTGGTTAAAAACAATTTAAGGATAATGAAGGGTATTATAAACTATCAATCCCAGCAGATAACCGATAAAAAAATACTTGATATCTAT
>MVQZ01000098.1 GCA_002067565.1 Methanobacterium sp. PtaU1.Bin242
GGACATAATCCACCGGGATAACCTGGTAATTGAGATTATAAAATAAGTTATTAGAGTTTATAAGTGAAATAACTATATTATAACTAAAATAACTAGACTATAACAAAATATATCCCTCTGGAGAACGATGGTAATGGAACTCGAGGTTAACCGGGCGGAAAGCATACGTGGAGAAGTGAATGCACCTCCATCCAAGAGTTTCACCCACCGTGCCTTTCTAATTGCATCCCTGGCAGAGGGCTTTTCTAAAATTAAATATCCATTGTACTCCGAGGATACCATCGCCACACTGGACAGCTGCCTGGCCTTTGGTGTGGATATTGAGGCAGAAAGTAGTGAATGTTTAATCAACGGTAGTGGTGGCAACCTTAAGACCCCGGATGATGTTCTGGATGTTAGAAACTCCGGGACAACTTTACGATTTTTAAGCAGTGCAGCATCTCTTGCACCGGAATATACTATTTTAACTGGTGATGACTCCCTGAGAACCAGGCCTATGCAACAACTCATAGAGTCCCTGGAAAGATTGGGTGTAACCATCAAATCTAGCAGAAGCAATGGAAAGGCACCCATCATAGTTAAAGGCAGACTTAAGGGTGGCAGCACATTCATAAAGGGGGATGTGAGTTCCCAGTTCATTTCATCTATCTTAATTACTGCACCATACGCGGATAACCCTGTGGATCTGGAAATTAAGGGGAAATTCATATCGAAACCATACGTGGACATCACCCTGGACGTGATGAAGGAATTTGGTGTGGAGGTTGAAACTAGTAATATAAATCACTTCCACGTCGAACCACAGAAATATAAAGGGAAAGAATACGCTGTGGAAGGGGATTACTCATCGGCATCCTATTTAATAGCTGCTGCTGCTTCCCTGAATTCAGATTTAACCCTTAAAAATTTAAACCTGGACTCCAAGCAGGGGGATAAATTTATTCTGGATATCGTAGAACAGATGGGCTCTGAGGTTCAACTTAAAGATGGCCAGGTACATATAAAGGGACAGGGAGAACTCCACGGAGTAGAGGTGAATCTGGAAAACACACCCGACCTCCTCCCCACGGTAGCTGCACTGGGGGCTAATGCTCAGGGCACCACCCATATATATGGGGTGGAACACGCCCGGTTAAAGGAAACCGACCGGATCCATGCCTGTGCACTGGAACTGTCCAAGCTCGGTGTATCGGTTAAAGAAAATGATGACGGCCTTACCATTGAAGGGGGAGCTAGAGGTGGGGTGGTTGAATCTCACCATGACCACCGGTTAGTGATGGCCCTGTACCTGATTGGACTAAAGGTGGGCAGAGTTAAGATAGAAAATGCATCGGTTTATGATGTTTCCTTCCCTAATTTCATCGAGGTTATGGAAAAACTCATCATTAAAAACCTTTAAATTATATAATCCATCCCCCAAGAAAGTTTTATACCATTTCTCCTTTTAATAATTCTCATATGCTCTTGGACAATACTCACCAACTTTAGAATATATAATCCTATAAATAAAATTACATTTGCAAACATGATGTTTCCCAAAACTTCAAGACACAGGCGAAATAAGGTACAATACAGATAAATAATTGATAACTTTGGAACTTTTCAACTTGACAGATAATGAGGAGGAGAGTAAAAAAGATTAATTGATTACTAAAAACAATACTTTACATTGAGATGATTTAAAAATAGTAAAAAATATATTCTAATTAATTAAAATAGATTTAAGGGGATAAAAAAATGGATTTAGAAAAAAAGATGATAGAGGGTATAAAAAAAGACCCTTTAAAGAAGTACATACTTTTCCTTCTAAATTCTAATAACAATGAACATATAAAGGGTAAAACCAAATTCATGAAGGAATTGTTTTTTATCTCAAAAAATATACCTCCTTTAGAAAATGAAGCTGGTTTCGAACCTGATAATTTCGGCCCTAATAGTGATGCAGCTGCTAATATACTTCATGAATTAGCGATGTTAGGTTTGATTGATAGTAAAAAGGAAGACTATAAATTAACTGAAGATGGGGAAAAGCTCCTCAAAAAGGTAGATGATTTACCTAAAAATGAAGAAAATATGATCTTTTTCATGAAAGATCTGTTTAATGATTTGACCTATGATGAATCTCTTGCTTTAGTGTATTGTAATTATCCTAATATGACTTCAGAATCGTTAGTAAAGGATAAAATAATGGGTAAAAGAAAAAAATTAGCTCTCTCATTATTAAAAAAGGGCAAAATAAGTAAATCTAAAGCAGCGGAAATATATGGTGTTCCGTTAAGAGATTTTTATGATATATTACACAAAAAAGGCGTTTCGATAGAGTTGGCATGATGAAGATTTTAGATTCGTCTCCATTAATATTATTCTTAGATAAAATAGATGAAATGGATTGTTTATTTATATTATCAACAGAGATAGATGAACTTAAACTACCTAAATCTGTTTATAAAGAATTTATAGATAAAGGAGATAATAGTATATTAGATGAACTTATCGATGATGGCACTTTAGATATTATTGGAGGAATATCAGTCCAAGAAGAAAAGCAAATAAGAAGTAGGTGGCCTAATTTAGGAATGGGCGAAATAAATGTGTTAGCTTGGGCAGAAAGATTAAAAAAGAATGAAGCCGATTTTGTTTGTGTTTTAGATGATTCAAATGCACGAAAAGCTTGTGAACTAATGGGGTTTCCATTAACAGGTTCACTAGGTTTATTAAAAATTCTTAAGATAAATGGATTCCTATCCCCATCACGAATTATAGAAATAGTTGATAAAATTAAAAATTCAGATTTTCGCATAAAAGATAATATTTTGGAGGATTTATTAAATGTCTAAATCCATTAAAATAACTAAATCAAAATTTGCGGATGATTTGAATATCAAATCTCAAAAAATAAATATTAACGGTAAAAAATTTAAAACCCCAATCAAATCGGTGGATATGTCTAATCTAAGACGTGATGTATCCTTAAATAAAAATATCAAGGGGATAAACGAAGTTTTTAGAACGTTTAATAAAAATAGTCTTGATGAATACACGGATGGAAAGAAAAACGAAACAGAGAATATATTCAAGAATTTGAGCACTAAAACGCGGAAAACCTTATCAAATGAAGTTAATATGTGTTTCATACTATATGAAAGCCCTAATCTACCCACAGAAGAAAAACATGTTAATTTTTTAATGAATATATCCTATACATTTTCAGATGCTACTCCTCTTCCTTTATTATCCTCATTTTTTGATGAAACTAAAGAATTCAAAGCCCAATTTGAACAATATATGGAATTCATGAAGAAATGTATTGAATCAATTAATAGATTAAATAATAAACCCATAATAGGAATAATTCCATTTGACATACCTTCAATGTTTGTACCTATACTAATGGATTTTTATTATTCATACAACATTACTTCATTTGTTTATGATTTTAAAGGAAGAGTTTATGTGGGTAATGAAGGAAAATTAAGAGAATTAATGATTTCTCTTAACGATTTAGATATTTCAGATAAAACATTTCTATATTCAACTAATGTTAATCCTGGAAAAATGTTAAAAGGTGCTCCAATAATAAGAGCTACTGACGTGCTAATTTATAATTTCGGTTTCGATGTAATTGGAGATAATCATATAAGAAAAAAGTTTCCACCAGATTTAGTACAGAAAATGAAAGAACGGACAGGCCCTAAATCTATTAGGCTATTTAATAGCCAAAATTATGGTTATTATAAAACAATGGATTTAGATGTGTTGAATGACATGTACCCCCAAGATGAAACATCTATTCCTTTTGAAACCTTTAAGGTTGATAATGCTAAGTCAAAACAATGCCAAAAACTTTTTAATACAGAAAGAATAGGTCTAGAAGCATCAAAATACCAAGAAATGATAAGTGAAAATATCCAAATTAGTGAGTATCTCAGTACAAAAAATATTTTAAGAGAACAGGATATAAAAGGGCTTATTGAATTTAAACGGCAAATATATTCTTCTTTATAAAACATTAACCTGATTATAATTTATGTACTTTTAGAAGTTATGAAGGCACCGGAGTGGAAAATGAAGAATAAAAATAAAGAAACCAAGATCGTTATTCTGGGGTCCTATAACTCTGGGAAAACCACAACACTGGAGAATATATGCGAGAAAATGACCAAGGTAGAATATAATGGCACCACCATCTCCCTTGATTATGGAAACATCACTGTGGATGGTAAGAAGGTGCATATATTCACCACCCCTGGCCAGGAGAGATTTAAATTCATGCGGGAAATCCTCTCCCAGGGACTGGACGGGGCAATAGTGGTTATAGATAGCTCAAGGGAACTAACATCCACCGATAGAAATATCATAAACCGGTTGAATGATAAGGAGATCCCATTTGTTATATTTGCCAATAAACAGGATATCCTGTCAGAGGATCTGGACTTCGATGGCATCGATGC
>MVQZ01000099.1 GCA_002067565.1 Methanobacterium sp. PtaU1.Bin242
CGTGGATATTGAAGAAGTGGCTCGCAAAACCCCGGAAAAACTGGTTAAATACCATGTCAATCCCCAAGAAGAGTTTTTACCCTATCAGGCCAGGGACATAGCCATTGATATGGGCGTTCCCAATTCCCTGATTTCTAAAATAGGCTCATTTATCTGGAAACTTTACACGGTCTTCAGGAAATATGATGCAACCATAGCTGAGATAAATCCACTGGTACTTACACCGGAGGGACTTATTGCCGCGGATGCCAAGCTGGAAATTGATGATGACGCACTTTACAGACAAAAAGAACTGGCAGAATTTCAACTGGCAAAAAAGGGCGAATTCGCCTATGTGAAGCTTGATGGAGATATTGCAGTGATTGGAAATGGAGCCGGACTTACTCTAAGTGGTATGGACATGCTAAAACTCTATGGGGGAGAACCAGCAACTTTTCTGGATATTGGTGGGGGAGCGTCTCAGGATAATATTGCTCGAGCCATTAATCTGGTTATAACAAATCCTCAGGTTAAAGTGGTGTTTTTAAACGTTTTAGGTGGGATAACCCGGGCTGATGATGTGGCTAATGGAGTTATAGATGTTCTAAAGAAGGCAGAACGAAAAGTTCCCCTAGTCATAAGACTCACCGGGACTAATGAAGAGGAAGGGCAGCGTATTTTAAATGAAGCAGGTGTTTCATTTGAAACCTCCATGGAAGCTGCTGCAAGGAAAGCTGTTGAACTGTCCATTGGAGTTTAGGTGGGTTCTAAATATAAATATTGGGGTTAATAGACCATATTTTTTTTTATATCCATCTTTTATTTTGATCAAATGTTTTTTTTAGGAGATACAGTAAAATTTAACCAATATTCATCCGATCCATAAATAATCCAAATAGTGTAATTTGAAATTTCTTTAAGCGCTATATGAATAAAAATAATATAATTTACTCATTTTTACTTCATAATTCAACATATGGTCTATTTTTGCCTTAAAAAAATTGTTTTAGGCTAAAAAAATGAAAAATATAAATTTTTCGTTTAATTTGTCTATAAAACCATCTGATTATTAATTACAGATATAATTATAGATATAAAAAAAAATTTTGGTGAGGTGAAAATCAGATGAAATTTAAAGAAAAATTAGGTGTGCCATTTGTTTTTTTAGCCATTTTAGTGGTTATGGCTTGTAGTGTGGGGTCTGTAAGCGCTGCTAATAACATCCATGACATTACCATTGATGACACCAATACAGATATTCAACATCCTGTAGCCAATATCCAGGACACCAGTATCCTGAATAAAGTTATAGGTACCGATCACATCACAATCAGTGAGGCTGTAAGGGGAACTATCACCAGCAGCAATTTATACAATCAAATAACATCCTCCGCATATACCTATATTGATCAGGGTACTTATGGTGGTGATGTCAGTAATTGTATGATAAACAATGCAATAAAAAACTCCGCCAACGAAATCTTCTTCCAACAGGGAGTTTTTGATGGCAATGCCCAGAATTGTATGCTGAATAACGCTGTAACAAACGTCGATGGATATTCTTTCATTGGACAGGGTGTTTTTGGGAGTGTGCAAAATAGTCTGGTAAATAACAATGTAAAAAATGTCGATGGCATGTCCCTCCTTGAACAGGGCTATCTTGGAACAGTCAAAGAAAGTATGATAAACAACGCAATAAATGACTTCAGTGGCATTTCCTACATACAACAGGGTATTGATAATGGTTTAGTTCAGGATTGTCTGGTAAACAATGTAGTGATAAACTCCAGCGGAAATAGCGAAATCCATCAAGGCACAGATTATTGTAATGTTCAAAATAGTTGTTTAAATAACCTGGTTTATGGATCTGAAGGAAATACTTCTATAACTCAGAATAAAATTTCCAACAGCCAACTTTTAAACAAAATAATGTTCTCAGAAAATACCGCCATTATCCAGGGAACAGGAACTTGGACAACCCCTGAACAAAGTATAAGCTGTTATGGCAGTCTTGTTAACTGTAACATCACCAACATAGTTCTGGGTTCTAAAAACTCCATTATCTTCGAAACAGATCTGACCAATGTCAATGGAATATGTGTTATGATCGGATGCACTGACTATACCATAGGCTATGGTGGTCTTACCGATAAAAACTTCTTCATGATACGGGTAAATAATAAAACAATCATCAATATTCTGAAATAAAAACAGAAAACAAGTTATACATGTAAAAATTCATTTAAAAAAATTTTTTTTATTTTTATCCGGTGTTTTCGCATCAGACTATGCCCTTAATCATCAGGATAAATTTTAATTTCCTTATTAGGTCTTTTATAAACCTTTCCCTTCTTTCTCGTTTAATTGGTGGATACCATAGAATAACGGATATTAAGTTTAAACCCGGGCTTTAACTGTTACAATATGGGCTATCACCATTCCTGATAAAAACAGAAATGTAACCAGGGCAAACCCGTTTATGGTCCGGTTGAATATGAACAATCCCACTATGGCCTGAGCTATAAATCCAGTTAGGGCTCCAATTAAAAGTGCTTCTCTACCCAGGTATCTTCGACTTCCATTATGTCTTTTAGTACGGTATATCCTGAGAATATAAAATCCAGATATAATTACAAACAAACACCATAATAAGAGCAGTATCATCACACCATACCCAAAATCAAAGGCCCATCCGAAGATTCCGGGAAGCATATAGTCGATTAAATCCTTTTTGGTGACCAGCACTCCGGAGAAAAGGGGAAAAGGAAGGGTGAACAGGTTTATCAGACTCATGGGGAGTGTTACATAACCATCTGAAGACCCCAATGAATTGGCTGCTCCCCAGAAGGAGGCTGTGGGCTGATGACCCCAAATGGTGGTGCTGTTTATCACATTTTTAACACTGGGAAGGGCGTACTCCTCCAGCCGGGTCAATCTTAAAAGGGGACTTAAGACAGGGTAGTTTAAAATTCTTGATAGAAGTTCGAGGACACCGAATCCGGCTATTGTTGCTAAAATAACTCCAGCTATCCTTTTTGGAGTTATTTTGAAACTTCTTCTGAAACTTTTGCCCATGATCAGCATGGACACCACAAAACCTATAATCCAGAGTAAAAGGAAGGATCTGTGCATCAAACTGCCTGCTATACCTATAACTATAAACAGAATGATAGCATAAGCTTTAATAGAGGATGATTTGATCTCTACTTCACTTAAAAGGTTGGCTGAGGCAATCAAAGTCACCCAGCCAAATACAGCAAGGGGACCAAAGGGATGGGTGAATTCATGCTGACTAAAAAAGGGAAGTAATAGGAATGAAGCATCTATTCCAAAGAGAACAGCCAGAATAGTGGTTAGAATCAATGATAGGAAGAGTACCATGCTCAAAGGGATGGTTATGACGTTAAAAAACAGTATTGCCCCAACCTGTATAAAAATAGCCACTTCTAATATGAATTGTAGGTGATTTTGAGGCATCAACATGGTTATCACAAGTTAGGACTCTATAGATTCTCCCTGCTATTAATTATTTTGTTTTCTGGGAGCTTTAGTACTATTTGCTAAGTTTTAAGGGTTATAATATAGCAATTTATGGTACTAAATGATATTAAATAGTTTATGGTCTTTTTTATCTTGATTTTGTCTATTAAATTTTTATAGTATAATTCTTATTAGAAAGTCCAATGCTATCAAAGAATAGCTTAATTAATTATATAATATTCTTATTGGCCAAACAAGCTTTTTAAATAGTCAAATAGACTTTGCAGGTAGCTTAATATCTGATTGATTATACCTGAGGATTGCGATGCCTGTTGGGTTGCGCTTTGCAGGCTATTTTTGAAACTATCCAGGCTACCCTGTGCTTTCTGGGCATCGGCAAGAGCAGTAGCGATTTGCTGGGCTTGCTGATCTGTGAGATTGATGTTCATGGAATTAGCCACATTGATAACGATGATCTTTATCTGAGCAGGATCCTGCAGATTTTTACTTTGCACTTCATTTTGAGCTTTTTCAAAGAGAGTGGCAATGGTATCAGGACTTTGGCCTGTTTGATTCGTAATTTGACTTTGAGTGAATATCACTTCGGTGGCTGCCTTTTTAGCATCGTCAGGTATGGAACTGCCGGCAGCAATTTCATATGATTTTAAAACACCAGCTAATGCTGATTCACCTGTTGCAGATATAGGTGATGTTACAACAACATATCCATTACTGATGCCGGTTGATTTAAGGGCGTTTTCATACATTTTAGGTGTTACCAGGGTTATTTTACTGGTATCTACCACGATTTTAATGCCAGGATTGTAGCTTAGATCAACCATAGCACAGGACACTATTTGATTGGGTTGATAAGTAACCCCGCTTATATTCTGGGATATTAGATTAACCTCAGAGGCAGTTACAACCTTATTTGTAGCGTTGGTAATGTTTTTATCGGTATGGGATTGGAAGTAATTAAGTACAGAGTTTTTATAGGCTGAATTAGCATTGGTAGCCTCTCCAAAGGTTATTACAAATCCTGAAACGGCATATATTGGACTTAAAGCCATCATTATGACAATAATTCCGATTAACAATTTTTTCATACTACCACCCTTGATTATCTCTTTGATCTTTAACTTACTTATCCTCTTATTTTTGATTTACTTCCTAATAACATTTATGGGAAAAAACAATTATTTAAATATTGTGTGATTCTTTTTATCACCAGGAACAAATATGATCCTCTCATTAAGGATGAATCTTCAGGATATTATATTATTGTAATATCCGTTTAGTTAGGAGCTAACTATTATAATATTTGTTATTATGTTATTCCATTTAGAATAATTCAAATCAGAATAAAAATTTTTTTTTATCAGTAATTCAATTTAACATATTAATCCTGTAATTTAGGATTTAATTTGTATAGAATCATTTCAGAAGAACCACCCTACTTTCTGGTGACTGGTCAATGATCTTTCTATCACAGAGTTCTGCTATGGTTGTTGCAAAATCCTGAATATCCTTTGAACGGGGCATATTATCGAATTGGAGTCTTTTCCTGGAGTTTCCCACGTACATGTATGCTTTGATCTCCACAAAATCCGGGTTGCTCTTTTTGATGATCCGGGCATATTCTTCGGGTTGAATCATATTGTAATCCTTGACGCAAGTCATACGTATAACTGTCCGACAATTAAAGCTGGATAAAAGGTCCAGAGATTCATTAAGACGCCTCCATCCGTCATTTATCTGGGGATGGCACAGTTGTTTGTATATTTGGGGGTTAGGAGCGTCCAGAGATAGATATAGTTGGGTGGGCTCCGGATCCAGATTCTCCAGGCGGGAAGGAGTCATTCCATTACTAACCAGAAATGTGGTGAAATCTCTCTTTTTAAATTCAGCCAATAAATCATTAATAAGGGGATAAAGCATGGGCTCCCCAGCTAGAGAGATGGCTGCATTGTTAGGATCCTTGCATTCAGCTAACTTCTCAGGATCAGCCTGGGAATTTCCGAAAAATCCGCAGAGAAGATTTTTTTGAGCTTCTATACATCCATCAATAATATCAGCAGGTTCATCAAATTCTTCATCCCACTGGGTTTTAGTTATGGAAACATCTCTCCAGCAGAAGAGACATTTATGATGGCAGAATGAGATGCTGGGCGACATCTGTAAACAACGATGGCTCTTTATTCCATAAAATTTTTCTTTATAGCAAACCCCCTCATTTAATATGCTTTTTTTAGTCCAATGACATATTTTAGCTGCAGCATGTTTTCTTGAACCTACAAAACGGTATCCTTTTTTCTCTAAATCCTTCTGTTGGTTGGTTTTCAGGGGCATTTTCATCAGATTAAATTTTTTTAATTAATATTATGATTAGAACTGATGTTGGGGTTTATTTTTTTTTAGGCTATGACATTTGTATAATAATTTATATATAAATTCGCATGGGATTATTCCCAAAATTTGGGGGGGATTTAAAATCTTCCCAACTCATGTTGATTTCAATTTAATATTAATTATGAGTCCTAAATTTTTTATAATATAAAATATAATAATAGTGGTCTTTTTGATCCCATCAAATTTATTCTTTCAAAATAATTTATTTCTGTTGAATTGTGGTATCCAGATCTGAGTGGATGGTTAAATTATTATTAAAATTAAGAAAGTTTAAAATTATCACCATCTGAATAGAATACTTTAATTCAAAAAAAAGTTTAATTTGTTTAGATAGACAATAAGGTTAAAATAATTTATTTAAAACTGTTTTAAACCTTTAAAAATGTTTTTTTTTATATAATTTAACTTTTAATGAAATTATTTAATTGTTGATGGAATGATTTTCGGTGATAAAAGCATTTAATAGGGTTATTTTCAGCAAGTAATGTTTTAAATAACTTGGTTAATGGAGAGTGGTAATGGAGAGGGTCAGCCCGAGATACTCCATTTATTAAACTTCATTGCTGGTCTTAAATCAAAAAAAGGGCATTATAAACGTTTTTTTTCGGGAATTAAATCAAAAGTTTTATATACCATGCTAATGTGATATTCATCTGACCTAAATAGTTCCTATATATAAGATTATAGGATATGGAGGCGGTAAAATTAAATTTAAATTAGTCCTACCAGTGTTAGTACTGTTCAGTTTAGCACTGTTTTTTAATGTGAGCGATGTTTCTGCAGCTACAGATAACCAGTCAACAGTTTTAGATCAAAGTTCACAGCAAAATACTTCTAATTCTCAGGATGTTGCGGATAATGAAAGTAAGGCAACTCCTGTAAGTCCTAAAGTGACTTTCACTACCAATCAAATTAGTTCTGCATCAGTAAAGGTTAAAACTTTTGTGGAGACCAATAACAGGTTACCTAACTATGTAACCATTTCCAACACCAAAGTGACCATGCCCCAATTTCTAATGCTTTTAACCGAGGATTTAAAGGAAGTCAACGATAAATCTACCAATCCGGTTGTTTTAAAAAATGTGAATAAACCATCAGAACCAACCGAAGATGTGGAGGCCGGAAGCCTGTCCAAATCAGAGTATTTGGAGTTAACAGGAGAAATAGCTGCTTCCATTGACTCTACAGGCGCAGCACCGGATTACATAGAAACTTCACTGGGCAAAATCAGTTACGAGAAACTAATCTACACCTACTCCAAAATAATGAACTACTATAACACCAACAAAAAACTACCAGCCACAGTCTCAGTAAAAGCAGGAAGCACCCAGACAACCACTAACACTTTAACAACCACACAAGCAGAGGGTACAGTTGACCAGATCCTGAAAAAAGCGGCTAAATATGGATACAGCAGTGTAGCCCATGATGCAGCTGGTTTAATTAAATACGGAAGCGGGGACTGCTGGGCCATGAGCGATTACCTGTTCAAACAGTTTTCAGCAGCAGGTATAAAGTCCAGAGTTGTTCAGTACGCTACTGAGTATGCAAGTAACCATAGATCTGTGCAGTTATATCAAAATGGAGCTTGGGTTGATGTTCCTTACAGAGAATACGGGTTCAACATGATGTTCAACAATACATCGGGCAGTAAATACGGATCTGTAATAGCAAGCATATAATCCAACATTAATTACACCCCATCAAGCAAGGGGGTGTAATGAAATTACTTATTAGAATAAAAATTAACTATTGGATAAGTTGAATAACTAAAATTCAACTATTCACTTTATTTTTAAAAAAGAATAATTGATATAACTATTTTATCATCATTTCTGGTCAAACTACAGCAGCAAACCGCAATATTTTTATATCTTTCTTATAAAATCAGATATTGATTATTACATACTTTTTTGGAGGATAATTATGAAGGAAATCACCAGAACCCCCATTGTAATTCTAAATTTTAAAACCTATCTGGAATCCACCGGAGAAAAAGCATTGAATTTAGCTAAAATATCACAGGAGGTTGCAGAGGAGACCGGAGTTAATATTGCTGTTGCACCTCAGCATGCGGATTTGCTACGCATATCCGGCCAGATGAGCATACCCGTACTGGCTCAACATGTGGATGCTGTAGATGCAGGAGGACATACAGGAAGCGTCCTTCTGGAATCTGTTAAAGAAGCTGGTGCGTCAGGAACGCTTATAAACCATTCTGAAAAACGTATGAAACTGGCTGACATCCAACAGGTGGTAAAAAAGGCCACAGAACAGGAAATGATCAGCGTTCTGTGTACTAACAATATAGAAACCAGCGCAGCTGCAGCCACTCTTCAACCAACATTTGTAGCTATAGAACCTCCAGAACTCATAGGATCAGGCATACCAGTATCTAAAGCCGAACCAGAGATAGTGGAAGGAACAGTGGATATCATGCATCAAATAAATCCTGATGTGAAAGTTTTATGTGGGGCGGGTATCTCCACTGGTGAGGACATGAAAGCAGCTCTGGATCTGGGTAGTGAGGGAGTTCTGCTGGCATCTGGAATCGTGCTGGCAGAGGATCCGAAAAAAGCACTTCTGGATCTGGTAAGCAAAATTTGACCAACGAAATATGCTTAAAAATAATATTCTCACTTTATAAAAATTTTAACCAGGAATTAAATAATTTAAGAATTAATTATATTAATATAAATAATATTCTGGGTAGTTACATCTATATGGTATTTTTGAAAATTGTATTCAGGTGAAAAAAACATGTCCCTGGACTTCTACACAATAGACGACTTGGAGATAAATGATAAGACAGTTCTGGTGAGGGTGGATGTAAACTCTCCCGTGGATCCTCATAATGGTCTAATATTAGATAATACCCGGATTAAACTTCATGCGGAAACCATAGCAGAACTTTCAAATAAGGGTGCCAGGACCGTTATACTGGCCCATCAAAGCCGACCAGGAAAAAAGGATTTCACCACCTTAAAACAGCATGCAGAAGCACTTTCTGGGATACTGCAAAAACCAGTGAAATATGTAGACGATATATTCGGAAGCAATGCTCGTGGAGTTATATCACATATGAAGAATGGAGAGATTATTCTCCTGGAGAATGTGCGATTTTATTCCGAAGAAATACTGAAAAGGGACCCACAGCTACAGGCTGAAACCCATCTGGTGGAGAAACTCTCACCACTGGTTGATTATTTCATAAATGATGCATTTGCAGCGGCCCACAGATCACAACCTTCGCTGGTGGGATTTGCCATTAAATTACCCTCGGCAGCTGGAAGAGTGATGGAACGTGAACTTAAAGCACTTTACAGTGCTGTGAGCAATGTTAAAAAGCCTTGTGTCTATGTTCTGGGTGGGGTGAAGGTGGATGACTCCATTATGGTTGCAGAAAATGCTCTTAGGGGAGGTAGTGCAGACTATATCCTTACCACAGGGCTGGTGGCTAATATCTTCCTCTGGGGTGCTGGAGTAAATATCCGGAAGCAAAACAAAGAATTCATCAAGAATAAGGAGTACTGTGACTGGGTTA
>MVQZ01000100.1 GCA_002067565.1 Methanobacterium sp. PtaU1.Bin242
TAACCGGGTACATTCGGCCTCTTGCACTTTTAACTACTATATCTCCCTCTCGGGTTATGCCTATTACTAATTGTTTTATTTCTTTTGCCATATTAATCAACTTTCAGAAAATAATTTTTTTTTATTTCGGTGTGTTTATCATCTAATTTTCACCCTTTTTTGGGATCATGATGATAACAGGAAAAATAAATGATTAATGGATATTCCGGTTGTACCAGATTTCCGTATATTTACCATCCCATATTTAATTAATTATTAAGTTATCAAAAATAATCTCTGGTTAATAAAATATAAATCTTGTTGAAAATTATTTGGTTATTCATTTTCGATAAAAAGAGTAGTAATAAAAGAAAATCAGATTATATCTTCTTGATATTATTCAGCAGGTATTAGGGTCTCTTTTAAAACTCTAGCTGTGTTATGCTTTTTATTGTGGAGCATAGAAATGTCACGGTTCCTTTTTCTTTTTCATTATCCCTGATGATTTTTATTATAGTCTTCTTTTGGCGAAGTTCATCTCGGTCTTTTGCTTCGATTTCTTCAAATAAGGAGTCATTTTCAGGCCATTTGTCAAGATCTTCTGTTGTTGTTATTTCTTTAAGCCATAAATCAACTTTAGCTTCTTCTTTTGATAGGTTTTCAGGCCAAAATTCATCTATTAAGATTCTAAATCCATCCTCTTCTTGCGGGGGTTCATTTATACCTTTGATTTTTAACATACACGGTCACTTCCATAAACCAATTTATCATGATAAAACATGATAATTTAATTTAACATTATTAATCATGGTATATAAAATTAACTGAATTTACATTACAAATTTCTAAGTGATTGAGCTGCGGTTTAATCGTTATATTACCAAAAAAAAATGTTAAATTCATCTTAAAAAGGGCAAAAAAATAATAAACACAAATGTCTGTTATTATTCTACTTCAGCATCCATCTTAACCACTAAATCCCGTAATTTTTTGATTTTATCCTCATCTGCTTCCCAGTACCCTCTCCGTTCAGTTTCCAGGAGTATTTCTCCCATTTTAACTGCAGCATAGGGATTATTTTCCTGTATTCTTTCCCGCATTTCCTCATCAAAGAGGAGTTTATCAGCAGCTTCATCAAATAACCAGTTTTCAACCTGCCCTGTGGTGGCTGCAAATCCCATTAAGTATTCTAAACTGTCTTGAACCTTCTGCGCCCCATGGAATTCATGTTTTAACATTCCATCAATCCAAGAAGGGTTTAAAAGACGAGTGCGAGATGCTCTCCTGATGGTCTGGGATAATCCTTCCACTTGAACCTCTTCTTCTGTGGAATCCACCACCAGAATATCGGCCTTTTCTCCACGAGTACTTTCAATGGTCCTGGCCAGACCTCCCAAAAATTCATAGTAATGATCCAGATCAGTAACCTCATATTCTGTATTATCCCTTTCCTGGGTGACCAGATCCACTCTTGAAAGTGCCCTGTTAAATGCTTCGGAACTTTCAGTAATGTTTCCTTCCTGGTAGGCGTATTTCATACTGTCCTGATAGCTTTCCACCAGTTCTTCCTCATCTTCCCAGTTTCCATTCTCCACCATAGTACGCATGCTGGTGGCATACTCAGCAGGTGCTGGTCCAAATACACGGGCCATGGCCAGATCTCCCAGTTCTTCTTCATCCTCCAAGTAATGTTTACGGGGATAGTTATCTTCAGGAGATTCTTCCAATCGGGTTACCCTTCTAATAGCACGGTTAATAAAATCAATATGGGTAGCCAGTGTATCCCTGAATATGCCACAAATGGTGATAGTAACATCAATCCTGGGTCTTCCCAATACCTCTAAGGGTATGACTTCAATGTTTTTAAACCATGCACCCTTTTGATGCTTTATACGCATTCCCAAAAGGGCTAAAATAGTGGCTATAGTGTCTCCACCTGTTTTAAGTGTTTCAAAACCCCATAAAACTATTCCCACTCTTTGGGGGTAAGTACCATGTTCTTCCCGGTATGAATTAATAAGTAGTTCTGCTGCCTGCTGACCCCTTGTCTCGGCTGCTACAGTGGGTATTTGTCTGGGATCAAAGGCATACATGGCTCTTCCTGTGGGATAAACCTCAGGATCACGGATGGGATCCCCACCCCTGCTGGGTGTAATAAATTTACCATCCAGGGCTTTCAGTAAACCTTCAGCTTCCTTAGAGTCATTTATATTGGAGACTATTCCTTCAACAAATTCATTATATCCATCTGGCAAATAAGAAGGAACATTACCCTTTTTAATTATGGATAGGATGACATTTTTAGCCTCATCTTCAAGTTCAGATTTAAGCAACGAACCAGTTTCTGGGTGTTTTTCTACATTATCTGTTCTGTCAGTTTCATCACACGAGGCCAAAAGTTTCAAAAGGGAGGGATACTCCCGATCTATTCTTAAAACCCCTAAAAGGTAATCAACTAATTCTTCTTCATCGGGTTTAGTGTCTAATATGTGCAGACCATGGGGTATAAGTCTTTTTTTCATGCGATAGAGTTCTATGGAG
>MVQZ01000101.1 GCA_002067565.1 Methanobacterium sp. PtaU1.Bin242
TCTAGGGCCTGTAATATTGCTTCTTTCAGTTTATAATTTCGAGGCATATGACCACCAAATCACTTCCTACGTGATAATCTACACATAGGAGTATATAAACGTTTATTTTTTGTGATGATACATTAGTGGTGAGAGACTGTTAAGTTATCAAAATCGAGGTGATATAAAAGTACAAAATTAGAATAATTTATATATCTGAAAGTATTATTATCATTTACTTGACTAAAAATATTGGAGGTAGAAAAAATGGACATCGTAAAAGACGAAGGTGGACAAGGTGCAGCTGAATACATTTTACTATTTGGAGGAGTAATCGTTATAGCTATAATTGCACTGTGGATATACTACCAATACTTCACTAACAGCGCAGGTATAAATTCCACCGAGGACATACAGAACGTAAGAAACAATTTAACAAATCAAGGTTAATAACATAAGTTTTAGAAAAAATGTGGAACTATATATTTGTTGATGAAAAAGCCCAAATCAGTGCGGAAATGATCCTCTTAATCGGTGGGTTGTTAGTACTAGTTATCGTAGTCGCTGGTTTTGTACTGGACATATCTAATTCTGTGGCAGGTAATGTTTCTGAGGTATTAGATACTGCAAGAGACAGTACCATTGGCAAATTATAGCTTTCCATAACAATTCTTTTTTTAATTTTTATATTTCCAAACGAACGCACTGTTAGTTTTATACACAATTTCAAAATCAATAGTATTTCTTCTTTCTATAATTAGTTTAGTAAACAAAGAATTTTCAAAGTTTTTATCCATTATTATTGCTCTTTTATCATTCATTAAAAGAAACACGATGAAATCACTATTATTATCTATTGTTATTTGTGTAGTTGAATTATCTGTAATTGTTATTAGCTTATAAGGTGTTTTATTATTCCAGGTTATTGTTCCACTATTCATATCCATTTTTAGACCGTTGGTCGTGTTTAAAATGCTGTTAGATGTGTTGAACTTTTGGTATGAATAAATAATATTACTTCCATTATTTTTTTTGAAATCCCATTCTCCAAATTCAAAAAGACTACCACCTATGCCTAAAAACCCATCGGTAGTAACCAGTACATAAGGGTGAGGATTATCAGGGTGAGTTAAGTTCAAAACATGATCTGCCTGTTCTTGGCTTAAACGATACCTATTAATTAAAATACCACTTGCTACGTCCTTATTTACTCCCAATATGTTATTAAGGATTTCAACACTTATCGTAGTGTTTTTTGTGTAATTATTTAAAAATAAATAGGCTAGATCACCACTACTCGCAAGCATTCTAAATATACCAGAGGATAAAGTTTCGTTGCTTGTTGAAAACGCCTTATCTATCCAATATTCCCGATATATGCCTGGAGATCTATCTCCAAATGGGTAGGCATTGCCGTAACTTCTACTTGGTAAAGTTTCGACGTACCCAATCCTACCATCTAAAACTACTGGCCTATCTGCTATAGCAGTAAATAAATGACCATAACCCCATTGAGAGATAATGACTGTATTATTTGAAGTATTATTATGAATCCACTCTGAAACACTCCACATATCATCATTTGCCATTGGTTTAAAAGTAGAAATACTTTCATGAACATTTAAAGCAGCCGGAACACTTATCCATATCAATATTAGTATAGCTAATATATTCACCAGATTATTATGCCTCTTGAAGATGTCGAATCTCTGATTATGCTTTAATTTCGCCAGATATTCAACAGCAATACCAATGAAAATTCCAGCACTTATACCCATAGGGGGAATGAGCATCATAACAAATCTTACACCTTTAAAAAGCGTGAAAAACCCCACAACAGCCCAGAAAAGCAAAAAAGAATAGAAAAACCAGTTCATCTTATATAGGACGCTATTTTTAAGTTTGTGGTTAATCATTACTCTGAACATCCATATAAAACCAAATAAACCAGCGAAAAATGCCAAACCTATACCAGATATTATTCCCATAATTGTTGGCTTACTTAATTCAGCTACGGTATTGTATACGTCCGGCCAAGGTGCCCATGGATTCTGACTTATTTTAACTAACTCTAAAGGGGCAACAAATAGTTTATATACATTTATAAATCCAGATAAAATGCCTATAAATATTAGACTACTTAATAAAAAGATTAAATAAACGAAAATAAAATTTTTAACCTTCCTGCCCCTGTATTTACACCAGATTAAGTAAATTGCTGAAAATATCATCATGAAATAGAACGTATATTGCCAGCCATTCCAGGCCAAAGAGTACAGAAACATTGAAAAAGCCGATAAAACTGCAAATAAAAATCCTCTCCGGAAATTTTCACGATTATCAACAGTCATAAAGAAGAGTAATGTTACCAATATTGGGAAAAAGATGTTAAACATATCAGTATCAAACCAGCCTGCAACAGTTCTGGTAGTGAACATGGGTGCCGTGACTATAAAAATACCAGCAGCAATCGCTCCAAAATCATTTGTAAACCTTCTAACTAAGAAATAAGCAACAATACCACTTAAAGGCCCTACAAAAACGGGTATCCAGAATACAACCGTAAGAAGGGGGATACTGGCAAAAAGGTTGATCAGATAATAGATGAATGCTGATAAATATACTATCAATGGAGGATAATCCATAGGAACCCCTGGAGGATAATAGGAATGCATATCCCATTCCATACCATTTATTTTTGTATCTCCCATATATCCATGCTCAATAAAATTTTCGGTCAATCTATAATTATAATACGAATCTAATTCAAACATGTATGGAAGTCCATCAGAACCTTCAAAAAACGTTTTTACATCATCTGGAGTCCCAAAAAGGTAGAGAGAATCAATTCTGATTAAAAAACCAAGTATAAATATGAATAAAATACTTGTAATCATTATAATAGTTTCTTTTTTGTCCATAGATAACCTCATTACCTATTCTATTACATTTTTATTTGATACCGCTTAAAATGATGATTGGTTATTTTTCTTTAGTACCAACTCATTTTTTACACTTTTAAATAAAAGATTATTATTCTTCCTCTTTTATGTGCTTATTGATTCTAATTCTCTTATAAAAATAAATGGTAGTATGATTAAAAATATTATTAAACAATTTTACTAAAGAGGAAAATGACATCTTTCAAAAATTTCCTGGGAACAAGGAATGGAAACCGACTAAAGACTTTTTTCAAGGATTCTGAGTACACAACTAACCTGGAAAATGCCGAGATCCAGGAAAACGTGATCATCGGCCAAAAGTATAAAAGAATATCCAGATCTCCCATCATAGGTAAAAATGCGTTTATACGCTCCAATTCGGTTATCTATGATGATACAGAAATAGGAAAAAATTTCAAAACCGGCCATGGAGTGGTAGTAAGGGAAAAAACCAGAATAGGCGATAACGTCCTCATTGGCACAAATTCTGTTATCGAGGGACATTGTACCCTTGGAAATAATATCAGCATTCAATCAAATGTTTACATACCAATTAATTCTATAATTGAAGATCATGTATTTATCGGGCCCTGTTCCTGTTTTACTAACGATAAATATCCTGTCAGAATGGATTATGACCTCAAAGGTCCCGTGATTAAAAAGGGTGCACCCATAGGTGCTAACTCAACTTTCCTCTCTGATATAGAGATAGGTGAAGGAGCTATGGTAGCATCCGGAGCAATTGTAACCCATGATATACCTCCATTTTATTTGGCCATAGGTTCTCCAGCTAAAATTAAGCCCTTACCAGATAATTTAAGGAAACTAAACAAAATTAGATAAATCTAAACAAAATTTATTCTCTATTCAACTACTCTCTAAAAATAAATCCCCTCATTCAACCGGGGAATCATAGCCATCAACACACACTGCTCGGTATTCCCGGTACGGTCCAGCAGCCCTCGGGATAGGTAACTCACCGCTCCCATCTTTTCGCCTAAATTATTCACACCAGTCAGTTCGTCCATCACATCCCCCACTTCTTTTCCGTTTAACACTTCTTCCACCACTGATGGTGGATATTCAAAACCTGCACTAACTCCTAGGGTTGTTTTTTTTCCGTCGTAGATGGCGCACCACTGCAGGTCTACGTAGCCGGTGATGGTGTGGGGTGCCTCTAAGAGGCCGGATTCGATGCCCACCCCCAGGTCGCAATCAGGTGAGTAGGCTTCTTTTGCCCGGTTTACCGCGCCTTCTATGGTTTGTTCCAGGCCTATGGGTTGGTCCGGCACTCCCGAGTTAACTGGAACAGATGATACAGTGATATCGTTATAAAACTTCTCTAAAACATTCCTGGTGGCCTGGACCTTCACCGGATTCTTGGAACCTACCTGTACTATCATGAATCTCCCCCAGATTAGACTGTCAAATGATCTAAAATTAATCCCTTAAAACCGTACCGGCAACATCGATCTCTCCTTCCCGTATCCGGGTGGATGATATGGGTTTGCCGTCATCGGCCAGCACCATATCGATGGTTATGATATCCAGGGGTTTCATGCCTTTCTTCTTCCTGATGTCGTTTATCATTTGGGCGGTGGGTTCTGTCTCTTCACTTACC
>MVQZ01000102.1 GCA_002067565.1 Methanobacterium sp. PtaU1.Bin242
CAAAGATTCCCCCATCCGACATTATCTGGTGGATAATGAATTAAAATTACTTATTAACCAGGATATTGCTGATATTGTTGATAAAACTATTAATATGGATGTTATAGGTGTGACTGGAACTTTGGGAAAAACCAGCACCACCCATGCCATCTCTGAAATTTTTAAAAATGCCGGTTACAGTGTATGGACCTGTTCATCCCTATCAGGCAACCTGCTCAGTGAAGTTATTGTGGATGGAATCATCAAGGGGGATCATCTTAAAAGTGATATTGCAGTGCTAGAGCTACCCCACGGTACCATTCGACTTCTTTCGGAGCTCAAACTTAAGGTGGGATTAATAACCAATATCTATGCAGATCATCTATCGGAATTCGAGGGTTCCCTGGAAAAATACACCAAGAGAAAACTCATGATCATTGAATCCAGTGAAACCCTGGTGGCCAGCTCCCAGTGCACTCCATTCCTTCAGGATCACGATGCTGTTTATTACTGCTCCCGGGGCAGCGACTGTGACATTAAAGGGTACTTAAAAGAGGACAAAATTAAGATAAAATATAAATTAAAGAAAAAAGAAGGCGAATTTGAAACAAAATTCAACCTGAAGGGATACTACTTTGAAAATGCAATTGCGGCGGCGGCCGTTGCCCTGGCCTATGGTCTTAAAGAAGATTCCATAGTGGATGGAATGAATAAATTTAAGGGCATACCGGGTCATTTAGAGTATGTTGGGGATTACTGTGGACGTGAAGTTCACTTCGATGCTGCATTTGTTCCTGAAGGCATAATTTCCACCCTGGAACAGTTTTCTCAGGACAAATCTAATTTAATAGTATTGATTGATAATCCTGATAGTACCAATCCTCGTGACAAGTTCCAGATAGGTAAATTACTGGGGGACTATGCCCAGGTAATCATCGCCAGCGGATTTAATGAAACCACCGGTGTTTTGGACATGAAATCTGCCCAGGAAGTTCTGGAAGGTGCTAAAGATGCGGATGCCCTAAAAATCGCCACCGAGGATATGATCACTGCTGGTGAATATTCAATTAAACATTCAAAACCAGGAGATACCATACTACATATTGGTCCAGGGGCTATAACCAACTACCAGGACCTTAAAGATAAAATGATGAAGGGAATAGAGGAAGGATGTAAAAAATATTCATAGAAACAGTTTTACAATAATCTGGAATAGAATTATCCGGAAAATAACTGAAATATAATCTATTTTTTCTTCTTTTTCTCTATCAAAATCTTTCAGGAGTATCGAACAAAGAAGAATCAAAGTATTCATAATCTTCACCGGGAGAAAGGCTTTTTTGCCCCCTAATCTGCACCTATCATAACAATGTTGTTAAAGGATGTTGATGCACCGGGGTCAATATTTCTGCGGGTAATCATAACAAAGGTTACAAAAATATGTCATAGCCACATGTATTTTAGATGGAAAAATGTAATTAAGTTAAAAATCAGTTAGCAAGGGTAACTAAACTGAGATTTAAATAGTATCATGATTAATGTCGGAACTTTAATTTAGGTTAAGGTGTTTAAAAAATGGGATATCTGGTATGCCAGGAATGTGGTGGCTATTATAAATTGCAGGAAGGTGAATCAAAGGATGATTTCGTCTCTTGTGAATGTTACGGTGCTTTAGTGTACGTAGAGTCCATTGAAGATTATTTCAATCCTGATGAACAATCTCCCGGCGAAGTTAGGGATAAATCATCAGATAATGTTCTTAAAACTTTGAAGAATGAATCGACTACCTCTGTTACTGAAAATTTGGAGGATAACTCATCTGATTCTAATCCTGAGGAACCGGAGGATATATCTTCTGCTCCTATTCTTGAGAAACCAGGGGATAAATCACTTGCACCTATTCCCGAAAACATGGAAAAAAAGGACCCGGATATTAAGTTATCTGCACTTCCGGAAGAAATGGCAGTCACATCTTCTAAAATCACCTCTAATTCTGATGAGAGCTCTGATTATAAAGAATCAGTGAGGGGTGCCAGTGAAAAATTGAATAATGAATCTTCGCAGATCCCAGAAACTGAAACACCGATAAACCCGGGCCCAAGTAAACCCCCTAGTTTTCCTTTATTCCGGCAGCCAGAGGGAAACCACACCATTAAAAACAGAAATTACTATCATAAAATAAATTCCCGGGACAAGAAACCCGATGTAAAAACCTTAAAACTTATAAAAGACATTAACGGGTTAATAGCTGCCCTTAATTACCATGATTCCTCAGTTAAACTGGAAGCAGTGAAGGCACTGGGGAGTCTAGCTGATGAAAGAGCTATTGAACCCCTAAAAAAAGTTAAAGAAAAGGAGAAAGGCATCCTTAGAACCTTTGCCGGTAATGCTATTTTTCAAATTGAATCCAAAAATAAAGGATTGAAATCCCGGAACAGGGCTGATTATCGTAAAAAATACTATGAAGAATCTCTGTCCCCCATGGGAAAAAGTGAACCCACAAATCATAATCTAAGTGAAAACCGGGGCGATTTATCCCAAATCTCCGCGTTTAAAAATTCAGTTCCTGCTGATTCTTCGCTTAAAGATACCGTAGCCACTAAAGTACCAGAAACATCTAAAGCACATGAAGAACCTAAAAATACCCAAGTATCAGAAGGAATTGGACCTGTAGACAGCCAATTGCAGAATAAATCTAAAACACCAACCCCTATTGATTCGAAGGTCCCTACCCACCAGGAACTACATGATGAATTGCAAGTTCCGGCTAAACCGGAAGTACCTATTGAATTTAAGGGTGCTGCTAATAAAGATATAAGTTCGAAATGGCCTTCTACCGAACTTGATGTTCATATTGGACAGAATGTATCGGTAAAACCAGATAAAACTTCAAAATTAGATTTAACCCGTAGCCCAGAAGCTGTAAATGAAACTATAACATCAAGTACTGATCATAAATCAGTGCGAAACATGATCCTGGGAAAATTCAGGGGATCTGGCAAGTCTCAATCTCATGAACAGGTGTTATCTGAAAAATCGGACATAACACCTAAATCCACGTATAATAATCAGGAATCTTCGGAGAAAATTGTATATGAGAAAATAGATGATTTGAAGGATTTAAAGAAAGTTAAATCTGATAAAACTTCTCCTAAAATTGCTGATACTGATAAGAAATTCCTTGAAACTATTGATAGTAATATTGATAGGGATATGAAATCTGGAAAAATTAATGAAACCAATAAAGAAACCAGTAAAAAAATTCCAGATGACCACTTCATTCCAGAAGACAGCTATGGGATTCAAGACGATCTTCTTACCAATGAATCCTTATCCACTAGTGAATCCATATCCCCGATAAAATCATCAACTAATCATGATAGCTTAGAGGTAAATGGGCCCCTAGAAGTAGAAACACCTTTGAGGGTGGAGAATCCTGTTGAAGAGGAAAAACTTGTGGAGGTTGAGGAGCCCTCCGAGTTGGAGGAGTCCTTAAAGTTGGAGAAACCTTTGAAGGTAGAGAATCCATTTGAGGTGGAAGAACTTGTGGAGGTTGAAGAGCCCTCCGAGTTGGAGAAGCCTTTAGTGGTGAATGAGTCTTCAGATGTTGAGGAGTCTTTAGTGGCGAATGAATCTTTAGAGGTTAATAAGCCTTTAGAGTTAGAGGAATCTTCAGAAATAGAGGAACCTTCTGAAATGGATAAATCTCCGAAAAACATGGTTTCCCCCGAGGATACAAAATTGGAAAGTGGAATTACCTCTCCCGAAATTTCCAAAACAATAATAAATAACAAACCTGCTTCAATAGAAGTAAATATAACTGGTTCGGATGTTAAATTGAATCCCACGCCTGCAGGGGGATCAGTCAAAGGGGACGTCATCATCAACCCTGATTCTCAGGAATTTTTAGGTCTAAAACGGACAGATTTACAATTGTTAGGATTTATAGCCCTTTTTGCACTGTCTTTAGTGGTTGGTATTTTACTCACCATGAGCTAGACTTTTAATCCTAAGTTTAATCTTATGCTTTAATCCTAAATTTAAATTACCTACTATTTGGATTAATAAA
>MVQZ01000103.1 GCA_002067565.1 Methanobacterium sp. PtaU1.Bin242
GATGGTTGGATGGTAACTCCCCGGGGATATGTGGTTCATTATCCCTTACATTCCCTGGCAATTGAGTTTTATGATAAATATCTGGCAGGCGAAGGAGTGGAAGGCCCTAATTTAGCTTGTGAGTACTATCCCTGTCATTCTCATCCGCAAAATTGTACTTTCTGTTACTGTCCATTCTATCCTTGTGGAGATCCCTCTACCGGAGGGCATTGGATAAAGGAGAAGGGCGTATGGAGCTGCGAAGGCTGTATGTGGATACATGAAGATGAAACTGTGCGCTGCATACAGGCCAAACTACCTTCCATACTACAAAGTACAGATGATCTTAAGAAAAAAAAGAAAGAACTATTAAAATTAAGAAGGGAATGTATAAAAGAGACCAGATCATGAAGGAGAATTTATAGTAAAATGGGGCTAAGTTTTATTCTAAAAATTTAATTTATCTAAAGCTCTATCATTTCTTTCTTAATACTTATCCTATTTTTACTTATATGAAAATTTTAAAATTTTTTTAGGGGTTTTTATCTATTATTTTACTGATAGCTAGGGTAACCTCTCTTCTGAATTCTGGATTTTCATTTCGCAGGGACTCTAGAAGGGGATCTAAAGCTTTCTTATCCCCAATTTTACCTAGTATCTGGGCTGCTTGCAATTGAATCTCCGGATTTTCATGTTCAAGGGCATTAATAAGAGGATCGATGGACTGTTCGTCCTGTTTAATTAGAATATTTTCCACATTTTTACGTACATCATAATCTACGTCGTTTAACTTGTTAATAAGTTTGATTATCTGCTTTTTAGACATTTCCATACATAATTCTCTCCTTTATCATATCAATCATATGATTAAGCACTAATAATTTACAAAAAAACAGGGTAGAAGTGTCAACCTTTTTTATCCATACTAGCTTTTACTAAATTCCGGAGTTTAATTGCTTCATTAAATTTTACATCCATTTCAATAGCTTTTTGAACGGATTCAAGAGCGTTTTCGTATTTTTTAAGGCCATAATAGCTTTTAGCTTGCATATAAAGCGCGAACTTGTAGAAATCATCTTTTTTAGGATAACGGGCCAGGAAGAAGTCAAATACCTTCACTGCTTCTGTGAATTCCTCCATAAGCATCAGTACATATCCTTTATTGTACCAGGCCAGGTTATCACCAGCATCTAATTGTATAACCTGTTCGAATGAATTTAATGCTTGTGGATATTCTCCTGTTTCTAGATAGGCAATACCTTTGGAATTCCATGCGGGTATGAACTTTTTATCAATATTCAGCACCATATCCAACAGCTCCAAAGACTTCTCATACTCTCCCTTATTAAAGAAGGCCATAGACTGTTTATAAAACATTTTCACGTCTTTATTGGACATTTTTTTCACCTTAAATTTTTCTACCTAATTATTGTTAATCATAAACTTGTATAAAAATTAATATTCAATATCATCAAGCCCCCCAAAATTTATTTTATTCTAAATTTTTCATTTCAACATCGGCACTGTTTAAACAAGGCCATTCCAGGGTTAATAATAGATATTAATTCGAATCTAGGTTGAATATTTAAAAAAAAGGTAAATTAACTGATTTTCTGGGGCAGAAAGACATTTATCTAAAGATTATTTTTGGATAGTTTCCTCAAAAATATCCAGAGCCGTATCCAATTGATATATAGGTATGGTAAATGGTGGTATTATTCTTAAAAGGGATAAATAACGTCCCTGTCCGCCGGACATGGTGATAACTCCTTTTTTAAATAGTTCCAACTGTATCTGGGATTTATAATCAGGTAATGGTTTATCTTTGGATTCTCTAAAATCAACGGCTTTTAACAGTCCCCAGCCCCTGGTTTGCCATACATTATCATAACTGTCCCAGTCGTTAAACCGCTTCTCAATGTGGTTTCCTAACATAATAACTTGGTCCAGTAACTTATATTGCTCCATGTACTCCAGAGCAGCCATATTACCAGCTAGTGATATGGGAGCACCACCATATGTGGATCCATGGTATGCTGGTAGGTTTTCCATAATCTCATCGGAAATGATGGCAGCACTTAAGGGAGCCACACCACCACCGAATGATTTGGCTGTGGTAAAAATGTCTGGTTCTACAGTATAATGTTCATGAGTCCACATCTTCCCGCTGCGACCCATACCACTCTGTACTTCATCGAATATCAGCATGATCTGATGTTCATCACAGATCTCACGCAGTGATTTAAGAAATTCTTGTGGAGCGGGGTGCATTAACCCTCCGGTTATGTAAGGCTCCAGTATGAATGCAGCAACTTCATGGGGATATACCTGGTAAGATAAAACCCGATCCTTCAGGAAATAATCAATACAATGACCAGCACAATCCTCTGGTTCCTTACAGAATATACAGTTGGGACAGTTGGGTCCCTCTGCAAAATAAATATTGGAGGAGCGCAGGGGACGGAAAGTTTCAGCATCTCGGGCTTTCTGGGCCATGCATGATAAGGATCCCATGGTCCTTCCGTAAAAGGCACCCATGAAAGATACCACACAGCTTCTGCCAGTGTAACTTATCGCTGTTTTAATAGCGGCTTCATTGGCCTCAGTCCCGTCACATGCATAATGCACCCGGTAGTTTTCACCATGGGGGACTGTTTCCAGTATTTTCTGGCTGGTGTCCACCATTAGTGGGGTGTTGTAGTCGTTAGATGGGAATATCCCTCTAATTCCATATTCTTCCATTATTTCCAGGGTACGCATCCAGATCTCAGGATTGTTATATCCGAAGTTCATGGTGGATATACCACCATTCAGGTCGATGTAAACATTACCATCCACGTCCTCTATCAGGCTGTTAGCTACCCTGCGCACAGTCAGGGGTAGATCCCATCCATCACCAGCTTCACATTTTTTCCCAGCCCAGCAGCTGGTGATATAATGCTTAGCTTTGTCTATCATCTCCTGGGACCGCGGTCCTGGAGGTTCATTTTTAAAATAGGGCACACCCCTTTTTTGCAGGTCTTCTGACCAGTCTTTAATCTGCATTATTATATTCCCTCTAAAACTTTTAACAATTTTTTTAATACACTCTGAAAATACCAAAGAATTATTAAAAACGAATTCAGATATGGAGCTCCATAGATCCTTTAAACACCATTGTAGCGTCTCCTTCCATAAAGGCTCCTATAATATCATTTTCTCTGTAAACATTGATATGTAATTCTCCCCCCGGCAGATGTACTAAAACATCATTCTCCAGAAATCCCAGTCGGTAACCAGCTATTACAGATGAAGTAGCTCCGGTACCGCAAGCCATGGTCACTCCACTTCCCCTCTCCCAGGTGATCATTTCGATTTCGTTTTCATCCAGAATATGAACAAAGTGTGCATTTATTCTCTCTGGAAAAGCTTCATGATTCTCTATAAGTGGTCCAATTTCGTTTAGATTCACGTTTTTTAAGTTTTCAGTAAATATAACTGCATGAGGGTTGCCAACACTTAGAACAGTCATGTAAAATGGTTTATTATCGACTATCAGCACTTCATTCAGGAATTCATCTTTATCGGTTTTCATGGGGATTTCTCGGGGATTGAAGGTGGCGAGTCCCATATCAACCTTAATAGATGTTAATTTTCCATTTTTCGCATTTAGTAGTAGCTTTTTTACCCCTCCCCGGGTTTCCACCAGCATATTATCTACAAACAGGATGTTATTTTCATATACGTATTTGGCGAAGCAGCGGATACCGTTACCGCACATCTCAGCTTCACTACCATCGGCGTTGAAGATTCTGAATCTTATATCTGCATCATTATTATTGGATTGGGCTACAAATATTACTCCATCAGCACCCACTGAAAAACCTCTCTTGCATAGTTTTTTTGCAGTAGCAGGCTTTTTATCTTCGGGAATAATTTCTCCATTAAATTCATTGATAACCACATAATCATTTCCTAATCCATGCATTTTGGAGAAGTTCAGCTTAACATTTTTTTTATCCATTTTCATTTTAAAAGCCTCACTGGCAGATTCTGTTTGGATAGTAAATCAGCAAAAGTTTCCCTTTCTCGTATTAACTCCGAGCATCCGTCCTTAACCAGTACCTCCGCAGCCCGGGGACGGGAATTATACTGGGAAGACATGGAAAAAGCATAGGCACCTGCGTTTATGATGGCCAGCAGATTTCCTTCTTCAATATCTGGCATTGGTCGGTCCCGGGCCAACAGATCTCCGGATTCACAGATATTACCAGCAATATCTATGTTCTGGGTTGGTTGTGCCTGAGGTTTGTCAGCTACCACAATGTGATGGTAGGATCCGTACATGGTGGGTCTTAACAGAGTATTAAATCCGGCGTCCACTCCTATAAATTTACGGTAACTCTGTTTAACTGTATTTACACTGGTTAAAAGGTAGGCAGCATCACCTATTATGTAACGCCCTGGTTCCAGGTACATGGTAGGGTTAACCATGTTGTACTGGGATAATTTCTCCTTGAACAGGTCCACGATTTCCTGTGAAAACTTCTCAATGTCCAGCAGAGATTCCTGAGGTTCATAGGGTATCCCCATACCCCCACCAAAATCTACAAATTCGAATTCCACTCCTACCTCTCTATATACACGTCCAGCTGTATCCATAAGGGTCCTTACAGCGAGTTTGAATGGTTCTGGATCCAG
Organism: Methanobacterium sp. PtaU1.Bin242; assembly: GCA_002067565.1. Taxonomy (GTDB): domain Archaea; phylum Methanobacteriota; class Methanobacteria; order Methanobacteriales; family Methanobacteriaceae; genus Methanobacterium_A. The sequence goes on from MVQZ01000103.1 coordinate 4,660, forward strand.
TATTCCAGAACCAATGTGGCTATGAATACCCACTGGTTTGAAACCAAGATCTATAGCTTTTTGATAGGCATGAACAGCTTCTTCTTCCATAACACCGAATTTACTGAGATCTCCACCAGTAATACAGTGATCATGATGTCCGGCACCAACCCGGGGGTTTACCCGGAATGATATCTTCTTACCTCTCGCTCCAGAGAGCTTAGATAGCCTTTCAAGTCCTGATAATGAGTCTATGTTTATTATAACCTCTGATGATAAAGCGAATTCTAGTTCTTCATCGGTAACGTTGTTACCAGTATATAATATTTTATCTGGGGTGAATCCGGTCATTAAGGCGGTGTAGATCTCGCCAGGAGATACAGCATCTATATTACTTCCTTCTTCTTCCAGAATGCGCATCACCGCTAGATTAGTGTTGGCTTTACAGGCGTAATAAATTTTAAAGTCACTATACTTGCTGGAAAAAGCTTTATACAATCGCTGGTAGTTATTCCTAATTCTGTCCTCGTCTATCACATATAGTGGAGTCCCATATTCTTGGGCCAGTTCTAAAGCATCTGCTCCACCGATGCTTAAATTTCCATTTTCATTTGTTTTCAAATCAAAATTCATCAAAATCCTTCCTTGAAGATAAATAAATGTTTAGGTTTATTGATATTATAATATAAAAATCTTCAGAATAAAAGTAAATTCATCAGGTTTACTTTCAAGATCTGTTCAAAAAATTGTACAAAAGTTTTCTAGGTTGATATGGAAAAGATTTATAAGGGGTGCTATTCAACTTATTAAAGTCTTTAAAATACCTAAAAGGTGTTAAACGACGATAATTTTCAGGTATTTAGAGGATTTTTTTATGGATGTGACTGTTTGAAATTAGTTTGAAATGGATATAATACAAATTTTAGGTTCTAAATATTCCCTAAATAAGCCAGTAAAGATTAACCGGAACTTAAAATACTATAATTTTTGGTTCTTAAAGAAGAATCATATTCATATTTTATTTTGGATTTTAATCTATTTTTAGGTTTTAATTTTCAAATGTATAAATCCTACGTCGTTATATTTTGAGGTGTAAATTTGGAGGATTCCTTCAACAAAAAATGGCAGATCTTATTCGTAATTTCAATAGGCACCATGATGGTGCCCATAAACGCAAGTATAATAAATGTTTCAATTCCAACAATCGCCACATTTTTCGGCGCCAGCATAACCACTGCAGAATGGGTTTTAACAGCCTATTTAATCACTTTATTGGGTTTAGTACTATTTTTTGGTCGAATGGGTGATTTCATAGGCCATGAACGACTTTACCTAGTGGGATTGGTAGGTTTTGCTTTCTCATCAATTCTTTGTAGTACAGCTAACTCAATTACAATTTTAGAAATATTCAGGGGTGTCCAGGGTGTTACAGCAGCCATGATGCTTTCAGTGTCAATGGGAATAGTTAAAAGATCATTTCCCACCTATCAACTGGGTAAAGCATTGGGTATTTACTCTGTAGCCATAGCAGCGGGGCTGGCTCTGGGACCGGCTATCGGAGGTATAATTGGAGAAGCGTTGGGGTGGCGGTTTATATTCCTGGTGAATGTTCCAGTGGCTATTATAAGTTTCTTAAACTGCTACAGAGTTCTGGTTAGAAGTGAAAGGCAGGAAGTAAAATGGGACCTTCCCGGGACTGTTCTGCAGTTTTTATGGCTATTTTCACTGGTTTATCTCCTTAACCAGATAGGGAAAGGTGTGGATATAAACACCATAATAATAGGGATATTCAGCTTTACTGCCCTGATACTTTTCATCTGGCGAGAGCTACATGCAGAAAATCCACTGTTAAACCTGAAACTCTTTAAAAATAAGATTTTTTCGGCATTTGATTTGAGTCTGCACTTCAACTACATCTGCATGTACATGATACTCTTCGTCATGCCCTTCTATCTACAAAAAGTACTTCATCTAGGATCTAACGTTACTGGTCTGGTTTTAACAGCATCTCCTCTTATCATGATGTTCATGGCTCCGGTAAGTGGTATGATTTCTGATAGATTCGGATCAAGACTTCCTGCATTTATGGGATCACTTATCTGCACAGCGGCATTTCTTTCTCTTACCCAGTTAGGCTCATCTTCCACTCCAGAAGATGTGTTCTGGAGACTGGCGCTTCTGGGGGTGGGCACCGCATTTTTCCAGTCCCCCACCAACAGGGCGCTTATGGCTGCAGCACCAGCCAGAGAAAGCGGCGTGGCATCCGGCATCCTGGTCACCACCAGAAACCTGGGAATGGTATTTGCAGTATCCTTTGCGGGAATTATCCTTAACACCGCTATTTCACCAGAAATCCTACAGCAGGGACACTTGTTTAACCAGGCAGCACTGGATTTCACCACAGGAATGCACCGTGTCGTAATATTTGGAGCTGTTTTAAGCATCATAATGGCGTTTCTTTCTCTAATAG
>MVQZ01000104.1 GCA_002067565.1 Methanobacterium sp. PtaU1.Bin242
CCAAGCATCATCAGGATCTGGCGCGGAAAGTCCCTCTATCCCATATTCTTACAGAAACTGACAGTCCTTACTTATCACCTTTCAAGGGCAGGAGGAATGAGCCAGTATTTGTGGAGGAAGTGATAAATACTCTTGCCAGGGTAAAGGCCATTTCAGAAGATGAAGTTGATAAAATAACTCAAAAAAATGCGGAAGAAATTTTCAGGTTGAATGTTCATGGTTAAAAAAGTGCATGTGCTGGTTGGGGCAGTGATTTTATTGGTGGCTGTGGGTTTATCTTTTTCGTTACTTTACCTCACCCAGAGCAACAGTAATGAACAGAAATTAAAGTTACAGGGAGCTAATATGACTCTAATTTTCACGGGGGATGTGATGATGGGGCCCAAGGTGGAAACAGTGCTTGCTGCCGGTCAAAATGTGTTTGAAGATCTGGAGCCAACATTTGAACGTTCTGATCTGGTGGTTATAAATTTAGAGGCACCCTTTACCAATTCCACAGATAATTGGAAGCAGCTCATACCTTTAAAGGCAGATCCTCAGTATGCATATCTTTTAAAGGATAATCATATAAATGTGGCTAATATTGCAAACAATCATATCATGGATTACGGTCCCACTGGTTTATATGAAACCATCGGTATTTTAAAGGCGGATAATATCTCTTATATGGGGGCAGGGGAGAATCTGGATAAAGCCAGTCAGCCAGCCTACTTTAATGTGAGCAATAAAACCATTGCCATTGTCAGTTTCTATGATAATGTTACCTTCACCTACTATGCACCAGAAGAAATCCAATCAGCCACCAACACCCGCCCAGGATATGCACCGGCCAGCTGGGATGTGGTAAAAAAGAGCATAGATACAGCTAAAAATAACTCTGACTTTGTTATTGTCTGTTTCCACTATGGAAATGAGTATGAACAAACCCATGATCAATATCAGGAAAATCTATCAAGAAAAAGCATAGATGAAGGTGCTGATCTGGTGATTGGTAATCATGCCCACATAACACAGGATGTAGAGCTTTACAAGGGAAAATTAATCTTCTATAGTTTGGGTAACTGTGTGTTCTATGATTTAAGCGCAGGAAGTCCTAATTCTATAATTGTGGAGATAAAGGTGGTGAATGGAACTGCACAGGCAATTATACATCCTATTCATATAATAGATTGCACCCCTTATCTGATGGATAATGAAAGTGCACAGAGCTTTTTAGAGAGTATAAAGGCCAAATCATCGGCTAATATAAAAATAGAAAAGGGTATGGGTATTATAGATATGGGGCAGCTGTAGGTTAAAAATTTTTTTCATTCATCCAGCTTATTGAAAACCTCTTTTGCAGCGTTCACACCATTTATAGCCGCAGGAAAGCCGGCGTAAACTGCCATCTGTATTATTACCTCTAAAACCTCCTGGCGAGTGCATCCCACATTTAAAGCACCTTCTATATGGCTTTGAAGTTCATGAGGTGAATTGCCCATTGCTGTGAGCGCCGCCACGGTTGCAATCTCACGGGACCTCAGATCCAGTCCGGGCCGGGAATATATATCTCCATAGGGAAATTCGGCCACGTAACGTGCTAAATCCGGAGCTATATCTTTTAAATTCTCTTCTAACTGTTTAAAATTATTAGGATTCATTTTTTCCAGATTTTTTATACCTTTTTTATAGCGTAGGTCGTCCATTTAGTATCTCCTTGTCCATGTTTTTCAATAACTTGCCTTTATCTAAAAAAATATTTAAATAACAGATAGTTTGTTTCAGATGGATTAATGAATTTATCTGTTAATGAAATAATGGAATGGGAAATTATTTAAATATAATAATTAATTCGATTTTTTTTATTCACGTATCCTTGCAGTGATTTCAACTTATTTATAAGGAGAAAGTAGGTTTATTAGATTTTAAATCCACTTAGTTCATTAATATTGAGGTCAATAATATAAATAAATAATTTAATCAAACACCCTATATCTGATTTAAAATCTTGATTTAAAATTAAAGGGGTTAACAAATGAAAAAAATCTCATTTGACCATTATATAAAATCATTTAAAGTTTTCAGTCGTTACACAGAAGAATATGGATATCAACTGGAGCATTTAATCTCCGTTGGGGATCAATACTTAAAAGATGGTTTTTCTATTCTGGATATTGGTGCTGGAACTGGATTTTTTGTAAAAGAATTCCTTGAAAAATGCAAAACCAATCCTTCCAGTTACACAGCCATAGAACCTTCAGAAGAACATGCTAAAAAAATAGAACAGAATTTAAATGGATTTTCTCTGGATACTGATGTTAATACTGAAATATTCACTTCTCAAACAACTTTTAAGAGAAAATTTGACCTTATTATCATGTCGCACTGCTTATACTGGTTTATACCGGACCCTGAACCCTATATTTTAAATGCAATTAGATTTTTAAATAAAAACGGCAGGTTGTTGATGTACTTACAGACACCCTTCACTGCTTCACACATCTTAAACCTCTTATTTGATAAAAAACTCCCTAAAAATAGGGCGCCTAACCATGAAGTAAACAGCTGGGCTGTTATGGATATCCTTGATGAAAATAATGTTAATTATTATAATTCAAATCTGCCTGGAACGTTTATTGCAGATAATCTCTTTAAAAAGAGGAATAAGTGGATTTTGGAGGAGGTTATATCCTTTTTTCTCGCAGTTGATGCGGGATCTCTGGATAAAAAAACACTTAAAAGGGCTGAAGAAGCCCTCAAAATGTTATCCTATAAACAGGGGAATGTTATTAAGCTGAATCTGGAAGTTGGGGCCATAACTGTGTTTAATGAGTGATGATGATTGATTAAGTATTAATAATCTAAAGAATAATAATTCGTATTGGTACTGGTATCAATATTATATCTACATGATTTATGGTTTAACTTTTTAGAGATATTGAAATTTTTTTGGGAGGGAATTGATGAAGCCATACGTTATATTAAATTCTGCAATGACTTTAGATGGTAAAATAGCCACCAAAACTGGTAGTTCTGAGATTTCAGGTCCTGAAGACCTTTTAAGGGTACATAGGCTTAGAAAAGAACTGGACTCCATCATGGTGGGAATAAACACCGTTTTGGAAGATGATCCACGACTCACCGTTCATAAAGTGCCTTCGGAGAAATCAGATAATCCATTAAGGGTTGTTACAGATAGCAGAGCTAGAACACCTCTAAATTCACGTGTAATTAATGAAGAAGCATCTACTCTAGTAGCTGTCACCGAGAAAGCATCACCCCAAAAATTGCAGGCCTTAAAAGGTGTAGGAGAGAATGTGGATGTGGTAATTACCGGTAAATATCAGGTTGATCTCTCCCTTTTAATGAATGAACTGGCCCAGAAAGGGGTAAGGACGCTTATGCTTGAAGGAGGGTCCACTTTAAACTATTCCATGCTTGAAACTGGCCTGGTGGATGAAGTTCGAGTTTGTCTGGCGCCAATGATCGCGGGAGGGGTAAATGCTAAAACATTAGCGGGGGGAGAAGGAGTGGCTTACATGAAAGATGCCTTTAAATTGAAGCTTAAAAAGAGTTATAATTTGGGAGAGGATTTAATATTAGAATACACAGTTATTAAATAAAAAAAGGAAAATAATTATTTTAAACTGTATTAATAACTTTTTTTAAGGAGAGCTAGATAAATACCAGCCACCAGCAATGCAATTGCTATTATCCACACCATATATACATAGAACCAGGGAACCGCCAACATCACCACGATTATTAAAATAGCCACTATAATGTAGATTATACCTAAAAGTTTATCATTCATACCATCACCTCTCTAGAGTATAATTATGTTTTGTTTTATTATTAAAATTATCTCCTAAATGATGGGGACAAATTTAGAAGAAATAGAATTACTAATTCCCAGATAAAGATAGTAAAATGATTTTTTTATAAGATATTGATCATAAAATTTGTATTATTACTATAATAGGCCCTTATTTTTCAGGATTCTCTCAGGGTTACTCCTTAAAACTTTATAAATTTCTTTTTCCGGCACACCTGCACCTATAAGCACCTTATAAGCAGTTTCATAAGATATCAAATCCTGTGGTGCGTGGGTATCGGTGTCCATCACCAGATTGGCTCCCACTTCCAGTGCTGTTTTGGCCACATGTCCATTGGCGAGACAATGCCCTCTTCTGGAGCTTATCTCCAGGGCAATATCATTATCCATGGCGATTTCAGCCTCTTCATCTGTAATAAGTCCGGGATGGGCGAGTATATCAACTTCAGGACAATTTAAAGCAGTATAATTTGTTCCTTCTATCACTGGTTCCACCAGGGTCTCTCCATGCACCACAATTATTTCAGCACCCAGTTTCCGTGCCCGCAGG
>MVQZ01000105.1 GCA_002067565.1 Methanobacterium sp. PtaU1.Bin242
TGCGTATTAAAATCGTAGAATATGGGGTTTCAGAGGACTATGATAGCTATTTTATAACCTATCAGGTAACTGATTTAGACCAGGAAACCTTAGGGAAACTTAAAAATCGATTGAAAGATCCAGCTGAAGTACGAGGGGATGATTTGTATATCACCACCTACTTTGGGGAGGAGTATTTTCCCTTTAAGAGTGAAGAATCCAAAAAGAACCAGGAAGACTTCCGGGCCAGGGAAGAGCTGGAAATGACAGCTTACTTATTAGATCTTCTGGAAGACTAATCTTAGTTTTATTTAATCTATCTATGTAATCTTTACTCCATCTGCTTCCCATTTAGATCCAGAATAGATAATATAATACCAAATATTCCTTTTTTTAAACTGGGTATGATTTGCCTTCCTCTTGTTCATCTGGAACTGAGAAGTGTAGATGGGTGATTAACCATTTGTCTTCTTGTTCTATGAGTACTAAACTTAAACGTCCAAACATGGTAATATCTTTATCTTCCACCAGAACGTCCATAGCCATGCGAGCCGACACCCAGGCAACATTTCCAGAGGAAGAAACTGTTATATCTTCAAAGTCAACCTTTATTTTCTCAGCCTGGGACATGTCACGTTTTAGGCCATCTTTTAGTTCTTCAGGTCCTTTAACCCATTCGTCTCTACCAGCGCCAATGGCTACTAAGTCCGGATCCTGCACATAAAGTTTCATCATACCATCCAGGTCTTTATCATGGTAGGATTGGGCTATTTTTTTAAATATATCATGTGCTGCACTTACAATTTCTTTTGATGCTTCCATTTTTTTCACCTTAGGGGGATATGACTTTTATATATTAATTATGGATGAAGATGTTATTAAATTCTCTGATAATCTGTAGAATTTAGTTTTCAGAAAAATTCTTCAAGTATTTGAGTAAAAAAAGGATTCTATCCACTAAAAAAATGATTATAATTGTATATAAAAAATCATTTTTACTTTGCCCATAAAAGGGCTTGTCATACCAATATTCTTCCTGTTTGGAATCCATGAGCAGAAATAGTGGTCTTTAACCATATATCCCTAAATCTTTTATTTCATGATTTTCTAATTTTTTAATCATAATATTTAAAATTCGTCCAAAAATTTCTTAATTTCAGAAGGATGGGATAGAACATCTACACCGGGAAAATTAAATAGTTTACTGGTATTTTCAATATCAATATCCCTCATATGGATGGTTATTTTCTTACCACCGGTAACAGCGTCAAAAGGACAGGATATTTGACATGCGCCGCAACCTTTGCACTGGAGAAGATTTATCTCCACTCCGGGGGTTATGGCTTGATTAGGGCAGGCTGCAGCAGCTTCACATGTATCACATTTCTGACAGAGATCGAGTTCAAGTTTTGAGGGTAAAACCGTATCTAAATCTCCTGATTCAAGATCAACAGGGATTATGCTGGTAGGAACCTTGCCCTTACCTGCCTGGGCCACGGCATTAGTTATAAGTGTGTCTGCAATTCCATTCACGATCTTAGCGATGGTATTAGAGGTGGTAGGTGAAACCACCAGCAGATCATACTTACCCAATGAGAATCTCCCGGTCATGGGGTAACTTGATCTTTGTTCCTTTTCAATCACCAGCTCCTGATAGTAACCACCACTTATCTTTTTAACCCGATCAAATAGACCATACATTTTAAGGACTTCTTCACCAGCACCTGAAAGAAATATAGTAATTTTATGGTCTTTTTTTAGCATTTCAAGAAATTCCACACTATCTTGAAGTAAGTGTCCTGCTCCGGTTATACCCCATGCAATTTTCATATTATACCTCAATTCATACTTTAGAGCTTTTAAACCTTTATTTGAACATATAAAATTAAAAAAAAATAAGATTCTGTTTTTTAGAATTCTATATAATCATAGGCTGGTGTTTCCTGGAACGAATAATGAACATCGGTAAAATGATTCATAAAGTGGGAAACGTCTTCTCGAACCTTTTTATTATCCATCATTACCCTTTTAATGAATTCGGCAACTTCACTCATCTGTGGCTCCTTAAGTCCGCGACGGGTTATTTCCTGGGCGCCTATTCGAATTCCAGAAGGGTCATCTGAACGGTTCACATTGTCCCAGGGAAGCAGGTTTTTGTTAAGGATAATGTTATTAGCTTCCAGTTCTTTGGCAAATTCAGCTGCTTTACCCAGTTTTGAAACATCCATAACTACCTGATGGGATTTGGTGAAACCCTGATCCTCACAGAGCACATTGAATCCTAACTCGTGGAGATTTTGAGCGAGTGCTTTCGCATTTTTAATGATTTGAGAAGCGTAATCTGCACCGAATTCCAGCATTTCTGCGGTGGATATCCCTAATGCAGCCAGATGATGGAGATGATGATTGCTTACCACACCAGGGAAGACAGCGTCATCGATTTCATCTGCAATATCTTCTTTACATAATATTATACCACCCTGGGGGCCGGGGAAAGTTTTATGGGTGCTTCCCACAAGCAGATCCGCACCTTCTTTTAGGGGATCCTGGAAACAACCTCCAGCTATAAGTCCCAGCACATGAGCTCCGTCATACATTACCTTGGCACCTACTTCATCAGCAGCTTCCCGGGCCTCATTGACCGGATGGGGGAACAGGAAGACACTGCCACCTAATAAAACTATCTTGGGTTTCTTCTCCAGAATCTCTTTTTTCATGGCATCGGGATCTATATTCATCATATTTTCATCAAAAGGATGGGGGATGGTTTTTAATCCCCTTATACCAGCAGCGCTAACGTTAGCATGACTTATATGGCCTCCCACTGGAACTTCAAGCGCCATCATTGGGTCATTATAATCTGCCAAGGCAAAAAATGAAGCTAAATTAGCCACCACACCAGAGACTGGTTGAACATTAACATGCTCCGCGTGGAAGAGCTTTTTTGAAAGATCTATGGTGAGATTTTCAATCTGGTCGATGTAACCACAGCCCTCATACAGTCTGTGACCAGCCAAACCCTCCGCATATCTATGGGACAGATCAGAGGCTAAAGCTTCTCTTACGCTCAAACTGGTTATATTTTCACTGGCTATTAAGTTTATACTATTTTTCATCCATTCATGATGTTCTTTGGTGATTTCTTTTATATTCAGAGCGTATTT
>MVQZ01000106.1 GCA_002067565.1 Methanobacterium sp. PtaU1.Bin242
GCTTTTTTAGCCCGAGTATTGGAGGTTAGGACATTGACAAATTCTGAACGTTTTTTAGTTTTTTTACCCAATCCGGTCAGCTTCTCGATATGTTTTGCCTGTTTTTCCAATTTCATCTTCTCAGTATCCACCAAAGCTATAGCTCTTTTAGAACAGGCCTTTATACAGGCTGGTGTATCAAGATCAGGGCACTGGTCACATTTATGAGCTTTTCTTTCGTTTATTACAATGGCTCCGAAGGGACAGACCATCATACACAGGCCACAGCCTATACATCTATCTGCATCTATTCCCTCATCAGTGATAGCTTCAGTGGGGCATATGATTTCACAAGGTGCGTCCTCACATTGTTGACAGATTATGGGGTAGTAGGAACCTTCTACTTCCCTGACAATTATCTCAGAGCAACCATGTAGTTGGGCGCAGGCCTCTTCACAATCCAGACAGCCATCACAGATATCTGGTTGAATTAATATCTTCTCCAAAATCATGCCCCCTAAATCTTAAGTTCAGCACAGACTTGATCCACATAACTTTGAATCCTTTCCTTCTCTTCGTCAGCTAGGTGTTTGAATCTTTTCTGAGATTCCAGGTAAATATTCACCGGTTTTCTCTCCATTGGCCGGTAGGTTACCTTAAATTCACCATCCTCAATTTCATAGAGTATCCATGAGCCGGTTTCAACAGCTAATCTTCCCAGTTCTATGGTTTTTGAAGGATCATAACCCCAACCTGTGGCACATGGCTGATGCAGGTGAATATAAGCAGGTCCTTCGATCTCAGAGGCTTTTTTCACCTTTTTCATGAAATCTTCTGGGTAGGATATGGATGCAGTTGCAACGTAGGGCACACCATGGGCAGCCATGATCATGGGAATGTTTTTCTTAGGTTTATCTTCACCAAAACTTTCTTTTCCATGGGGAGAAGTGGTGGTTGATGCGCCGTATGGAGTGGCACCGCTTCTCTGGACTCCGGTGTTCATATAAGCTTCGTTATCATAACAGATGTATATTAGATTATGCCCTCTTTCCATTGCTCCTGATAGGGATTGTAGTCCTATATCTGCTGTTCCACCGTCCCCGGCAAAGACAACAACATTAACATCATCTTTTCCCTGGGATCTAAGAGCTCTTTCAACCCCTGAAGCTACTGCTGCGGAGTTTTCGAATGCTACGTGGATCCAGGGTATTTTCCAAGCAGTTTCAGGATAGGGGGTGGTAACAACTTCCAGACACCCGGTTGCAGATACTGCTACGGTGTTTTTACCCAGCATTTTAAGGGCCAGTCTAACCCCTATGGTAGCACCGCATCCAGCGCATGCTCTGTGTCCTGGTGCAAGAAATTCCTCTTCAGGTATATCCATAATTATTCCTCCTCCTTAAGTCCGATCCAGTTGATTTTATCAGTATCGGTAGGGTTTCTGGTTTGTTTAACTATATTTACTATATCATCAGGAGAAACATCCCTTCCTCCCAAGCCTAAAATAAACCCTGATGCATCCACTTCCATCTTAGCTTTAATTTCATTGAACAAGACCCCTCCAATACCGAAAGATATGTTTTTGTCTAAAACAGCTATTCTCTGGGCATTTTTAACCACGTCATAGATTTCTTCTTGGGGGAATGGTCTGTAGGCAATTACTTTTAGGAGACCTACTTTTTCTCCTTTCTTCCTTAAAATATCAACCACAGCCTTTATGGTACCACATATTGATCCCATGGCTACGAGGATGATTTCAGCGTCATCACATTGATAATTTTCAATCATACCGTATTGTCTACCGAAAACTTCTTCAAATTCTTGATAGGTATCTTTTATAACCTTTTTGGATTTTTGCATAGCTACTTCCATTGCATATCTTGCTTCCATATAATAGTCCGGGTCGGTGAAAGTTCCCAGGGACATTGGTTCTTCTGGATCCAGATAGGCGTGGGTTGGTTGGTAGGCGGGTAAGAATTTATCCACATCATCTTGGGAAGGGATATCCACCGGTTCAACGGTATGGGTTAGTATAAAACCATCTATACAGACCATGCTGGGAAGTAGTACTTCCTTATTTTCAGAAATCTTATAGGCGTTTATTACGAAGTCCAGGGCTTCTTGGGCATTTTCAGCAAAGAATTGCATCCAACCAGTGTCTCTTTGTGAAATTGAATCTTGCTGGTCGTTCCAAATACTTAATGGTGCTGATAGTGCTCGGTTTGCGTTTCCCATCACAATGGGGGTACGCATACCTGCTGCAACAAACAGGATCTCATGCATTAAGGCCAGACCCTGGGATGATGTGGCGGTAAATGTCCGAACCCCTGCGCCAGAGGCACCTACTGCTGCACTGATGGCGCTATGCTCTGATTCCACCCTTATATACTCCGCATTAAGATCTCCATCAGCCACAAACTGGGCTAAATATTCTGAAATAGATGTTTGGGGAGTTATAGGATAAACTGGAACAACTTGGGGCCTTGATAATTTTACCCCTTCGGCTATGGCTCTGTTAGCAGAAATAACTTTAAGCATCTCATTCCCTCTCCATTTTAATAGCTTTAACTGGGCATTCTTCGGCACAAATCCCGCAGCCTTTACAGTAATCATAATCTATATCATAATCTTTGTTTATACAGCCTTCTGGACAAAAAAGAATACAGTTTTCACATTTTATGCATTTTTCTTTATCCAGAATAGGTTTAAATGTTCTCCAGCTACCTGTTTTGTTATTTATGCTACTTCCAGGCTCTTTTACAGTAGCTCCTATGGATGTCATGAAATCACCTTATTTTTTAATTTTTTCGTATGCTATTTGAGCGGCGTTGGCGTTTTTATCACCCATTTTACCGGGGAAAGTATCTTTAATCACTTTTATAATTGAATCTAACGAAACTAAATCTGTTGCACCGGCAAATGCCCCTAACATAACGGTATTTACAATGGGCACTCCTAAAATTTCCAGTGCAATTCCGGTAGCATCAATAGTATATGTTTCTACATCTTTTGTGAGATTCACATCATCTTTTGCATTTATAATTACTTTTCCATCTTCTTTAAGTCCAGATAATACATCTACAGCTTCTAGAAGAGTATCATCTAGTACAATGACATAATCAGGATTATAAACTTGATATCTCCTTCTAATGGGACTATCGTTTATTCTTGAAAACGCCATAACAGGGGCACCTTTTCGTTCAGCACCGAAGAATGGGAATGCTTGACAATATTTTCCATCTTCAAAAGCTGCTTTTGCCAATATCTCTGCAGCGGTCACTGCACCTTGCCCACCGCGACCATGAAAGCGAATTTCGATCATGTACTTTACCTCCATTCCTCATAGTTAATCATTACAAATTGTAATATATATACGTGTTGGTCAATGATATGATCTTAGAGGTATGGATATGAAAATTCTAATTCTAACAGGAAAACTGGCAGGTAAAATGGTTCAGAGGGCCGCATCCAAATCAGAGCATGATGTGCACACCATCATCGTAAATACACCTATAGCTGCGTTTTTAACACCTCAAAAAATTATCCATGAACTGGAAGGGCTGGATGATGAATATAGGGGATCATTTGAGATCATCATCACCCCGGGATTAATAAGGAAAGATGTAAGTCCAGTAGAGGATAAAATAGGTATTCCCACCTTTAAAGGGCCTAAAGACGCAGCGGATCTTCCAGTGGTTCTGGAGATGATCGAAAAACTGGAATTATCCTCCCAGGTCCCTGCTGACAAACTTATAGAGGATGAACTTAGAAGAAGAGCCCTGGAATTTATAGATAATTATGAAAAAGACCAGAAAAAGGTTAAAGAGCTTCTAAAGGAGCCTGAAAATATCCTGGTGGGAGATCTCCCTGTTGGTGAAGATTTTCCCATGAGGGTGCTTGCAGAAATTGCCAATGCTCCATTGCTAAGTAAAGACGAACTCCTCATGCGTGCAGAATATTTTGTAAAAAACGGCGCGCACATGGTAGATATTGGGATGATAGCTGGAGAATCCCTGGAAGATAAGATTCCTCCAATGGTAAAGACATTAAAAGATAATTTAGGGAAGATTCCTGTTAGTATAGATACCCTGAATCCACGGGAAATTAAAGTTGCAGTTGAATCAGGAGTGGACATGGTTTTAAGTCTGGATCATGGTAACTGTGATGAAGTATTACCCTTAATGGAGGAGAAGAAAATTCCGGCAGTTATTCTTCCCACGGATTTCAGTAAAAACTGGACACCTCATACTGTTGATGAACGGGTAAACTCCCTGGAAAGTTTAATGGAGAAATGTAAAGGTATTGATATTATCGCTGATTTGATTCTTGATCCGGTAAACAGTCAGAGTATGGTGGAATCGGTGCTGGCGTGCCACCAGTTTAAAAAACGAAATAAAGCACCTCTCTTTTGGGGAGTGGGAAATGTCACCGAATTAATGGACACAGATTCAGTTGGTGTAAACGCACTTCTTTCTGGAATAGCAATGGAACTAGGGGCCAGCATATTATTCACACCTGAAGAGAGTGGCAAAACCATAGGAAGTGTACATGAACTTTCAATCTCCTCAAAGATGATGTTTCTATCTAAATGCCGAGGTTCTGTACCTAAAGATCTGGGAATAAACCTGATAATTTTAAAGGATAAACGTAAAGGTGAAGTGATAGGTGAAGAGATTGATGTGCCCGAAATAGATGGAAAACAAAATCAAGTATTTACACAGGACCCTTGCGGAAGCTTTAAGATAATAGTAGAGGAGGGTATAATAAATGCAGTACATTATCAGAATATGAAGCCCCAAATTTCAATCAGGGGTAGGACGTCTAAACAAGTATACGATACCATCATAAAAAGGGGTTTAATCTCCAGAATGGAACATGCCACCTACCTGGGCGCTGAACTTCAAAAGGCGGAAATAGCAGCTAAACTAGGTAAAAATTATATCCAGGATTTTCCCCTGTTTAAACGTTCAATAACGAAATTTTAAATAGTAATATCTATTATGGATTATTTATCGATATCCAGATAGATGAATTAATAAATTGAAGTATTCATAATTAAAAATTTATAGTTAATAATGAGGTCATAAACTTAATTTATAGTTGATAATTGTGATCATAAATATAATTTAATATTAGATTTTTAATCCAATGTTAGTATAATATTTAATGTTAAAGGATTGATCCCAAATAAAATATTCTATTGGAGTTTCATGAAAAACTGTAGCAAATGTGGTAACCCCCAAATCATCATAAAAAAGAAACATTCTGGCCAGAGCCTGTGCCGGGAATGCTTTATAGAATCAACCAGAGAGAAGGTTCTAAAGGACATACGTAAATATAAACTTATAGAAAAAGGAGATAAAGTTCTAATGGCATTATCAGGTGGAAAAGATAGTGTTATGGCTTTAAACATCCTGAATTCATTGTGTGAAAGAAATATTATAGATCTGGTGGCCGTAACCATAGATGAAGGTATAAAAGGCTATCGAGAAGATGGAATAAGGATTGCAACAGAAAATGCAGAGATACTGGGAATAGAACATAAGGTGGTGTCTTTTAAACAGTACTTTGGCCGGACTTTAGATGAAATCATGAGCGAGAGCCAGAAAAACGCAGAACTAAGACATGCCTGCACCTACTGTGGGGTGTTCCGCCGATGGATTTTAAACCGGGTGGCCCTGGAAGAAGGCGCCACCAAGATAGCCACCGGCCATAATTTGGATGATGAAACCCAATCCATCCTTATGAACTATTTAGAGGGCAATATGCATAACCTGGTCCGGATCGGGCCCAAATCAGAGTCTCAGGATAAAAGGTTCACCGTAAAAATTAAACCCCTGCGAGAGATACCGGAGAGGGAAGTGGGACTTTATGCGGTGGCAGCGGATCTGAAGGTACATCTGGCGGGCTGCCCTTATGCTGGAGACTCTTTTAGAAGGGAAGTGGGAAATTTCATCAAGAGTCTCTCTCTAAAACATCCTACCATCATGTATTCCACTCTACGGGGATTTGAAAGAATAAAACCCCTCCTAAAAAGGGAATTATCATCAAAAGTGGAACGTGGTGTTTGCAGGAGATGTGGAGAACCAGCTTCAGGAGATCTATGCAAGGCATGCACCTTCATTGAAAAGTGGGATAAATAAATTATAATTATAGATCGATTAAAAGTATAAGACTTAAATTTATCTTAGAATCAATCACATTTAATTAATTGAATCAAATAAAACAAAAATTCAGGGTTCATTATCCATAAAGAACGAAAAAAAATTCAGGGAAAGTCTTTTATGAAGATAAAAGTAATTATCAACGAAGAAAAAGAGATAAAAGAAATTTCAGAGGGTAACACCATAAAAGATCTTCTGAAAATATTGGAAATACCATCTGAGACAGTGGTGGTCAAGAGAAACGAATTCATAGTTATTGAAGAAGAAATCATAAAAGAAGGAGATACCATCGAGATTATAAAGGTGATTTACGGTGGATAAAATAATTTAGGGATGTGTATAAGTGGAGAATTTTCAGATATTTGAAGATTATATTTCCCGGTATTTCACCATTAAAAACTTCTCCAGTGACCCTGAAAATCCTTATTTTATCTTAGAAGACTATGATGCTGATAAATTCTCATCTCTTGTTAAAGATATGGGAGAAGCAGGTTATGTACCTGCGATAGAGAAGTATGGGGAAGATTATTGTATCTGGATGAATGAAAGACCACCCCTGAAGAAGTCGAAATATCATATCAATATTATTCTCTTTATAGCTACAGTAGCCACCACCATATATGCTGGTTATATATTTGGTGGGGGAAGCCTTCATGATGGAATATTATTTTCAATAGCCATCATGGCTATAATCGGCACCCATGAACTCGCCCATTATTTCGCCGCCAGAAAATATAAAGTGGAAGCCACATTACCCTATTTTATACCGGCCCCTACCATGATAGGTACCTTTGGCGCGGTGATAAATGTCAAATCTCCCATACCCACCAGAAACGCCCTTTTTGATCTGGGAGTAAGCGGACCCCTGGCGGGCTTAATAATCACCATTCCCGTGCTATTTATTGGAATTTACCTCTCTTCTGTGGTTCCGATCAACACCGATTCAATCATATTCATCCCACCACTTATCATGAGCATAATCGCATATTTTGCAGCTCCAGCCATTCCGAACGGATACATGCTGCAGATTCATCCAGTAGCATTTGCCGGATGGGTGGGAGTGGTGGTTACCATGCTTAATCTGATGCCCGTGGCTTTTTTAGACGGTGGACATATCTCCCGGTCACTATTCAGTGAGAAAATCCATAAACTGGTATCCTTGGCAGGAATTGTAGTTACCATTCTTCTAGGCTGGATTCCCATGGGTATTTTAATGATTGTAATCCTGTTTTTGGCCAAGAAACACCCCGGAGCACTGGACAATATCTCAAAATTAAGCAAAAACCGTAAAATTTTAGCATTAGTAGTGCTGGTGGTATTTATATTATGTCTAGCGCCCGTACCCCTTCCTTATACTTGATAACTGGGATGGGTGAAAATTAACTTTAATAAATTTAAAACAGAAACTGATACCAATAATCAGAGGAAAAAAATATGAAAGTTCACTATGAATGCGCAGCATGTTACCTTAGACAGGCCAGAGAAGCCCTGGATCTAGCAACTTCAGATGAATCACTTAAAATGGAGATCATGGAAGATATAATACGGACTTTAGGAGAAAATTTCCGTAATGGGGCGGTTACCAACCAGATGGGCACAGCAATGCACCGTAACATAAAGAAAAAGACAGGTAATCGTGATCCATATCAGGATCAAAGGGAAAAATGTAACCAGATTGCCCAACAATTTTTACCTCTTATCGTCAAGTTACTTGAAGATGATAATTCATTAAAAAACTATCTTAAAGCAGCAATCACCGGAAATATCATAGATTTCGGTGCATTAGGCCTGGAAACAGATATCAAAGATCTAATTCTAAAGAACATGCAAAAGGATCTGGCCATTGATCACTCCGCTCAACTGGAAAAAGAACTAAAAAAAGCTCAAAACGTTCTTTATCTAGCAGATAATATTGGAGAGATAGTTTTCGATAAATTACTGATAGAAAAGATTAAAGAATACCAGGTTAAGGTTATAATGGCCTTAAAAGAGGAGCCCATTCTTAACGATGCCTGTATTCCCGATGCCCTGGAAATTGGTTTAGATGAGGTGGCTGAGCTTACATCAATTGGAACGGACTCCATAGGGATAATATACTATGATGCATCCTCCCAATTCAGGGAGATATTCCAGAACGCTGATCTGGTAATTGCCAAGGGATTGGGTAACTATGAAGGACTAGATGAAATGGATTTAGGAGAAAAACCAGTATTCTGCCTTTTAAACGCTAAATGTAAGCCTGTTGCTCGTGAAATAGGTGTAAAAACTGGGGATAGTGTGGTAATGAGGATTTGATAGTTTGAAACAGAAAATAGAATAGGTAGGGTCTTAATAATCATCAATTTTCTAAAAAGATAAATGAAAAACCTCCAAACTGATGCTTTAATAAAAAGTTCTTGTTTATATCTTGTTATAAATCATAGGGAGATATTTTATGAAAGTAGGATTTTTAGGATTTGGAGAAGTGGCGTCAACCATCTCCAGGAGACTTACCTACCACGGGGCAGACATATACACATCAATTGAAGGTAGAAGTACTAAAACCCGAGATCTGGCCAGAAAATCGGCGGTGAATATCTGTGAAGATGATAAAAAAGTGGCAGAGATATCTGATATTCTAATATCGGCGGCAGTGCCAGCTCAGGCTATAGAAATTGCAAAGAAGGTAGGTAAAC
>MVQZ01000107.1 GCA_002067565.1 Methanobacterium sp. PtaU1.Bin242
CCATCAGGAAAAGCATGTTTCAAGCTATTAGATATTAATTCATTCACAATCAACCCCAGGGGAATCGTTGAGTCAATATCCAGCATAATATCATCCACATCTATATTCAACTTTACCAAATCTGAATTGACCACATAAGTACGAAAAAGATCAACAACAAGTTTTTTGATATAAATATCAAAATCTATGCTTTTAAGATCCTTAGATTTATATAATCGTTCATGTATAAGGGCCATTGAATTGGCGCGGAACTGGCTTTCCCTGAAAAGCTGAAGGTCATCTTGATCATGGATGTAGTGAGACTGCAAATTAAGCAGCCCAGAAATCATCATTAAATTATTTTTCACCCGATGATGTATCTCTTTAATTAATAATTCCTTCTCTTTTAAAGCTTTTTTCAATTTTTCCGCCGCATGTTTACGTTCAATAGCATATTTTATGGATCGTGCCATTAATCGTCCGTCTACTTGTCCTTTAACCAGATAATCCTGAGCACCTTCCTTCACCGCCTCTGTTGCAAAATCTTCATCATCTCTACCACTAAGTATGATTACCGGCAATTCAGGTGATTGTTGCTTCACCATTTTAAAAATCTCTATTCCGTGACTATCTATCAAACCCAGATCAAGGAGTATTGCATCGAAATCATAATATAAATTTGATTTAACGCTTTATTAAGCCGATCAGTTGTTACAATTTTAAAATAAGTGTTATTAATTTCTTTAAGCATTTCCTGGATAAGTAAAACATCAGCTGGATTATCCTCCACCACCATAATGCTTATGGATTCATTATCCATTTTTTCCCACCTAACTATGTATTCGATAGAAGATAAGGTCATAACCATTCCATGATAGATTTAACAAGTGTGTAATGATTTATATTTAATTCCAGGATTAATTATATGACTTTTTTATTTAAAAAATGTTTGCATACAGATTAACCCCATTCTGATAATTTAAGAAATTATAATGTTATTGCAAAAATAATTAATACTACCGTTAACATAATATTACCTAGAATGCCATACCAGTTGAACTTGGATCATTCCATAGTAAAACGCGATGAACAGGGCAGACTCTTTGAAGATTCTGTGTAATATTATTTGCAGTGCAAACTTTTTTTTACAGCTCTCTGGCATTGAATTTCATCAACCTAAAAGGAGGTGAAATATATGCAAAAACCAGTAACATTTCTCCTGCTAATCCTTTCTATAGGCCTGATTCTGGGAGGTGCAGTCTCGGCTCAAGATGTGGATGTGGTTGTGATCGATGAAAACGATGACCTGGTGGAGGTTGCAAATCCTGGTGATGAAGTTGCAGCAGATGTGTTTGTATCCGGTGAGGAACCACTTTGTGAAGCATTCGTGGAAATCTCTGTCGATCCGGAAACTGGTCTGGAGTTTTTACCTGATGAAGCTCTGATGACCACCAGCGATTTAGGAATCTGGATATCTAACACCGACCCCATATGGGGAGGGTTCTTCTACTACGACGATGTATCACAACTGTGGATATGGGATATTGGTACTGTTGGTGAAATAGGAGAAGGCACTGCTGATCCAACAGCAGAGCTTATTGCCCCAGCCATAGTAACTGATCTTGGAGAGATAACCGTATATACAGATTTATGGAACTGGGAAGGACAAACCGATCCATTAGTCTCCTCAGATTGGTACACTTTCATTTCAGTAGAACCTGTACCACCAGGACCAGAACCTGTACCAGTAGCCGCAGGCACCGTTCCTATGCAAACCACCGGATCACCTATAGCGTTATTAGTACTGGCAATATTTAGTATCATCGGCGGGACAGTTTACGGCAAATTCCGATGAATAATTACTTTTTTATTTTTTTTTAGAATTATTGATATAAAATCTTTTTTTATTATAATATCATGTTCTAAATCTTCACCTAGCCCTTAATGATGTTTGCAGTCTTATATTAGTTTATTAACATGTTATTATGCATAATGGGTAAAGATAGTGCAGAATCCGATCAAAAAAAGGCCATCTGAATGTAATTATAACCATGGAAACCCAACACTACTTCTCAACTCCCATAAATAAGTAATTTATTTTACTTTTCTTTTTATTATTGAGATTTATTCAATTATACAAAAAATAATTAATACCATTGTAAACATAATAACATTAAGAATGCCTAACCCAATAAAAAAAAGGACCATTAAGTATCAATTGAAACAAAGCATGATTTTAGATTAAGATTCGTGTACCTTTTACAATGCCTCCCCAAAAAACTTTTTTTCAGTATTCTGGCATTTAATTTCATCAACCTAAAAGGAGGTGAAATATATGCGAAAAACAGTAATTATGTTATTATTAATTGCTTCTATCAGCCTTATTTTTGCCGGAGCAGTGTCAGCAGAGCCCTATGTAGATGTAGCTGTGCTTGATGAAAATGATGATTTGGTTGAAGTGGCCACAGAAGGTGATGAAGTAGAACTCGGTACATATGTAGATACCGATGAAGAACTCGATCTTCCCTATGTTATAGTCGACATGGATCCAGAAATCGGCCTTACATTAGAAGTAGCCAATGCAAAAATGACAACCGACGGAATAAATTGGATTTACAATGACCCTTATGATCCATTCTTCTTCTGGTATGCTCCTGATTATATATTTGTTTGGGATATACACAAAATTACTGGCGATATGCAAGCAGGTAATGCTGCAGAGCTCCGAGTACCTGGAATGGTCTCAGCAACCGGGGAGATCACTGTATTTGCAGATTTATATGAACATGAAGAGGATGGTTCAAATAGATGGGTAGCAGGAGATTCATATACTTTCCTAGCATTACCAGCACCAGAACCTGTACCAGTAGC
>MVQZ01000108.1 GCA_002067565.1 Methanobacterium sp. PtaU1.Bin242
CTTCACATTCTAGGGCTATACCGGGGCCCATTATTTCGGTTAATCCATATATATTGAAGGCAGGGGCGTTGAATCTTTTTTCTATTTCACTTCTCATTTCAGCAGTCCACATTTCCGCTCCAAACCCGATGGACTTTAATTTAAGATTTTTTGGATCGACACCCTCTTCATGTGCTACTTCTGCCAGATATAACCCATAGGATGGAGTGAAAATTAGTACATTGGTCCCGAAGTCCTCCAAGATTTCAATTTGTCTTTTAGTCTGACCGGTGGAGATGGGGATTACAGTGGCACCGATATTTTGAGCACCGTAATGAACTCCAAAACCCCCTGTAAAGAGGCCATATCCGTGGGTGTTTTGAATTATATCATCTTCAGTTAATCCAAACATGGTTAAACCGCGAGCCATGACTTCGGCCCAGGTTTCTAAATCTTTTTGGGTGTATCCGGAGACTGTGGGTTTACCAGTTGTTCCTGAGGAAGTGTGCACTTCGACTATTTTCCTGCGAGGAACAGCAAACATTCCAAAGGGATAAGCATTTCTTAGGTCATCTTTAGTGGTTAAAGGTAGTTTTTCTATGTCTTTTAGTGTTTTGATGTCTTGGGGTTTGATCCCCTCATCATCGAACTTTTTTCTATAGTAAGGCACATTTTCATAAGCTCTTTTAACCACGTCTTGCAAACGTTCCAACTGTAACTTTTCTCTTAAAGCGGGAGGCATGCATTCTGCTTCTTCATTCCAGATCATTTTAATCTCCTAGTTAAATTTCTTATAGTAATCTATTCAGTTCCTTTTTCTCTGGGGATATTGTGGAATTTCATGATGTGGATTATTTCACATGGAAACTGTTTATTACTTGGTCCATCTCATCTTTATAGTCCAGAAGGGATTTGTTAAATATGAACATAATGAAGTAGACGGTATTATTCTTGGCAATAGCCACCCCCCTGGTGTTGTATGTTGTGTTGTTTACCTTGTAAATAGCCTCAATTTCATAACCTCTGGTATTGTCAATGGTTATATTGCCTTCGGAGGTAATTTGACCACTTTGAAGTATGTTCTGTCGCCATTGAAGAATACGTTCTGCAAAACTGGTGCTTCCCATGTTTTCGCTTAAAACTGAAAAACTATTGTATTCATCTTCTCCTATAGTTACAATTATGGGTGATGTTGTTTCAATTGAGGCATTCCACTCAAGTGGGTAATCAAAAGATATTTTTCCATTGTTAAAATGATTTCCAGTCACGGGCGTAGGATTAGTAGAGTTATTAGTTTGATTAGGAGATGTTTGATGACTATTACTGCTGGCAAAAACACCCAAAACAATGAGAATTATGAAAGCAATTATAATTATAATAAACCTTTTTTTATTGATCCGGTTTAAATTATCTCTTAAACCATCAAAATTTAGCTTAAATCCTCCCTGATCACTCTTTCCCAGTTTAGCAGGACTTCCTTTAGAGGTTGTTTCACTTTTTTCATGGCGATTGATGGCTTTATCTTTAAGCTCAGCAAGATCAAACCTTTTTTTGTGTGAGTCACCTTTTCCTAACTTAGGAGGGCCATCTTTCCTCAAAGTATCACCAACCATTTCCTGATATCATATTAACAACCAACTATTTTAAACTAATCTATTATAGTCAATTTAAATATAAATTGATAACTATAACTGTGTTGGAAAGTAGAAGCTCACCATATAAGAATTTATGATGATAAATTATAATTCAGCTACCTAAGATTGTTCGAAGATTTAACATGGTCACATTATCGCATGCAATGGTGTATGAAATTTAGGAATAGGTTTCCATGGAGAAAATTGATTTAAACCTTGAAAATAAGTTTAAAACGTGGGAAGAAGTATTTGAAAATCCCAGACCCGCATTAGTTGAAAGTTTCCAGACGGGTAGTGTTATTTTAAATAAAAGAGGCGCTTTAAACCCCGACCATCCTCTTGCTCTTGATGTTGAATCTGAAAATTTAGAAGTTCCTATATTGGCCCATTGGGTGCATCATGAAATATTCGGAGATTTTCTACTGGATGCTGGACTTGATGCTTCATATTTCCAGGATCCTAAGGGAGGGATTGATAGTATCCATGCAGATGAATTCATTCAGTATAAAAATCAAAATATTGGTTTCTATATAAAAGATAGGAAGATATCACTTAAAGGAGTTTTTTTAAGTCATTTACATTCGGATCACATAGCCGGAGTTCGAGAATTACCACACAACATCCCTTATGTGGTAGGTAAAGGTGAATTAGATAAATATCACCCAGATATCTGTGGTGATTTTCTTAAGGATGTTAAAACCTTATATGAAATCGATTTTTCTAAAATTAATGAAATGGCACCATTAGGGCCAAGTGCCGATCTTCTAGGGGATGGTTCATTATGGGCTATCTGGACACCAGGACATACTCCCGGACACATATCATACCTCTTAAATGGTTTAGATGGGCCGGTTTTTTTCACCATGGATGCTGCTTTTATTTATGAGAACCTAAAACAGGGAGTGGCTTCCAGTGACTACACATGGAATGTTAAAATGGCTCAGAAAACCCTGGAGAAGATAATTACATTTTTGAAGATTTATCCTCAACTTAGGGTGGGTGCTGGTCACGAACTCCTAAATCAGAAAAAAAATAAAAAAACGGGATATTTAAGGTTTTTGTTAAATAATATATATTGATAAACACCTAAACTTTAATATCATTATATAAGGGGTGATTTTAATGGTAAAAAATAAATTAACTGATTTAGATGAATTAACCAGGGAAAATTTAGCCCTTGCCCTGTGGATGAAGGAATTTAAATCAGAAGATGTACCAGAAGATGTAAAAAAACGTTTATTAAGTAAGAAAAACAGTCCAGAAGCATTCGGAGAGAGAATGCGATATCGTATTCAGGATCTTTTAGATAATCCTGATTCTTATACTCCCAGCTACGGAAAAAGATATAAAAAACTTTTGGAACACTGTAAATCACTAACATCACTCCAGGCTTATGCAATGAATCATCTATTGGGAGTGGACAGCAGTCGTGGTTACCAGAATGTGCCAGACCAATCCAATATCCAGTTCCCACGTGACTTTGCCCCTCAATTGGGGTACCAGGTAGGTTGGCACTTCATCGTGGGCAACTGCCAAGACACTAGAGGACAGGAATATGGAATTT